>CANKQY010000034.1 GCA_947485745.1 Bacteroidota bacterium | reverse complement strand
CAGGGCGATGCCATAAAAGTTAATTTTATTTTGCAAGTTGGGGCTGATCCAAACGCAATTTCTTGGCAATATTTAGGCGCCAATGAACTTCTATTAAATAAAAATCAATTAAAGATAACAACCAGTTTAGGAGAGTTAGTTGAGCAAGAACCATACAGCTACCAGCAATTTGATGAAGTTCAAAAAATGATTCCTACCAAATTTGTTTTAAACGAAAACGTTGTCAAATTTAAGTTGGATACATACGATCCCAAATCACCGCTCGTTATTGATCCCGCAGTGGTTTTTGGTTCCTATGTTGGCAGTGCAGCAGATAATTTTGGGTTTGCCGCAAGCTTCGATGCAGCAGGAAATGCATTTGGAGCAGGAACAGTTTATGCAGCAAATTTCCCAACCACTATTGGTGCTTACGACCTTACCTTTGCTGGTGGAAGCGGATTAGATGGTGAATATGCCCGCGATGCATTTATTGTAAAATTTAACCCAACCGGAACAAATTTATTGTTTGGAACTTTCATTGGTGGAACAGATAATGAACAGCCGCATAGTGTTACGGTTGGACCAAACAATGAAATCATCATTTTTGGAACTACCAATTCAAGTGACTTTCCGGTAACTGCATCAGGCTTTGATAAAACTTATAATGGTGGTTCCGATGTTTTTGTGATGAAACTAAACAATGCGGGATCGTCATTGTTGGCTTCAACCTATATTGGAGGCTCACAAGACGATGGTATTAATGGAGAACCTCATGTGCCGTTTTTTAATCAAACACACCAACTCCCCTACAATTATTCTGATTGGTACAGAGGTGAAGTTATGACTGATTTATCTGGTAGTATTTATGTTTCAACATGCACTAAATCTACCCATTTACAAGGAATTCCGCTCATCAATGCTGCTCAATTTATTTATGGTGGCGGTTCTCAAGATGGCTATGTAGTTAAATTAAACAATGGATTAAGTTTGATCCAATTTAGCACATTTGTTGGTGGTTCGGGCGATGAATCGGCACATTCTATTTGTATCAATAATTTAAATGAACCCATCATTGGCGGAGGTACTACCAGTAATAATTTACAATTTGGCACAACATTCTTCGCTTATCAAGGCAATGTTGACGGCTTTGTTGCAAAATATTCGAGCAGTGGGGTAAAACAAAGATTTATTTATACTGGTACTAGCACTTACGACCAAATTTTTCATGTACAAACAGATGATCAAAATAATATTTATACCTTGGGTCAAACTAAAGGTAATATGCCAAAAAGTGCTGGCACCTATGGGATTACCAATGGTAAACAATTCTTGCAAAAGTTTAATTCCAGCTTAACCACGCTATTAATTTCTACCACATTTGGAAAAGCAGGAACTGAGCCATCATTGTCTCCTGCAGCATTCTTGGTAGATGTATGTGGAAGGATTTATGTGAGTGGTTGGGGAGGTGGCACCAATCAATCATACCACAATGGATTAGACAATGTTTTTCAATTTCCTACCACAGCTGATGCATTTCAAAAAACAACAGATGGTTCAGATTTTTATTTAATGACTTTGAGTCCAAATTTTGTCAACTTACTGTATGCAAGTTTTTATGGAGGAGGCCAAAGTCAGGAACATGTTGATGGAGGTACTAGCCATTTCGATAAATCTGGCATTGTATACCAAGCTGTTTGTGCTGGCTGTGGTGGCTTAAATGATTTCCCTACAACTCCAACAGCCTATTCAAGAGTTAACCCTGGCAAAAGAGCTTTTGACCCAAATCAAGGTGGATGCAATTTGGGTATGTTTAAATTCGATATGAGAACATACATTATTCCACCAAATTTTAAAGACACTTTCCTCACCGTAATCGCAGGTCAAAACTTAACCTATAACTTCTCAGCCAATGACCCAGGTGGAGATAACCTTGTTATGACTTATTCTAGCGCTGTTTTGGATCGAACCAATAGCCCTGCAAAAATCACTATAAATAGCAACGTTCCGGGTTTAGTAAGTGCAGTTTTAGATTGGAAAACACTTTGTTCAGATTATAGTACCGACACAATTGTAATAGACGTAAAGGTAATAGATGATGCATGCCCAGTTCCAAATGAAGTATTGGGTAAAATAAAAATATTGGTTCTGTCTGAACCAATTGCACCGCCATTTCCAGCATGCATTAGGGTGGTGAATGACAACACACTTAAGCTATCATGGTTAAATGGCACAGCTAATTCCGACTTCCTAAATTACCAAATATATAGGAATGTGAATAATGGAAATATGCAGGTTTATGACTCAATAAACAGTCAAATAACCACCACCTATAACGATGTAGTTGCAAGCAATAACTTGAATACCAATTATTGCTATCAAATGATAAGCCTCAACAGCTGTAGGCGTGCAGGGGATTCGTCGAGAATTATTTGCAGTTTATTTACCCAAGACACTAGCAATGTTTTTCTAAATCTTCAACCAGAGATTTTTACCTTACACGCTTTCGACACCTTTGCGCAAAATTTCTTTATTGAGTTAACCAATAACAAAGACTCATTATTTTTGAACCTAGGTGGCAAATTTATTTCTCAAAAAGAGGGAAATTATAAAGTGACCAATGGGCTAGGTGCTGCCTTGTTAAATGTTACCTGGATTCCTGATTGCAATGATATAAGCAGTGATACCCTCGATTTAATCATATTTGTCCGAGATAATGCTTGCCCTAATTTTAGGCAAGCTCAAAAATTGATTAAATTTGTTATCATACCTCCTATCCCATCCAAAGCGCCTACAGCATTTTGCCCACAAAAAATAAGTTCAGATTCTGTTTCAATTGAGTGGCCTATGTTTCAAAAAAACAATCTTAGTAAGAACTTATATTTATTAAGGAAAGTAAATGGCGTAATTAGTGTAGCAGCCACATTTAGCGATTTAAGCACCACAAAATACATTGATAATTACCCAATAAATTCAAATGTTTCTGTATGCTATTCTTTAACCTCTAGTGATGTATGCGATTATTTTGGGGATACCAGTTTGGGTTCTTGTGCGCAATCAAACAACAGTCCTTCGCCTACATTAGAAATTTATACAGCTACTGTGGTAAATGATAAAGAAGTAAACCTGATTTTTGAACAAGCTGAGGCGGATAGTTTCTGGCGTTATAGAATTTTAAAAAGAACAGGTCGCAGTGGTAATTTTGAACAACAAAAGGAAATAAGGAACCTTGCAGATACGGTCTTTATAGATGAGGACGTTGAAGTTGATAAATACAGCTATTGCTACCAATTAGTAAATGTTGATTTGTGCGGAAACACCAGTGCTCAAAACAAAATTGCTTGTACTATTTTACTTCAAGGTGATGCCATCCCATTTGAAAATAATATGAGTTGGCAGCCATACGAGTATTGGGCGCAAGGAATTAATAAGTATGAAGTTTTAAAAACAGAACCTGGAATTTATGTAGACAATTTATTCGTAACTAAGTATGATAAGCCTTTATTGGCAATTGATAAGCAGCTTAATTACGATAATGGTTTATATGAATACAGCATTTTGGCCTTTGAAAATATCTTTGGAAACAAACAAACTAGCAGATCCAATACCATAGATTTAATTCAACGACCATTGTTATATGCACCCAATGCTTTTACCCAAAATGGCGATGGCCTCAATGATATTTACCATATGGTTCCCGTGTTTGTAAAGAACTATCACCTACAAATTTATAATAGATGGGGTGAAAGAATATTTGAAACTTATAACAAGAAGGATGGTTTCAACGGCACTTACAAAGGTGATTCAACTCAAGGCGATGTATATTTTTATATAGTAGAATATACAGGCTGGGACGAATCAAAGTACATCAAGAAGGGTAATTTTACATTATTGCGCTAATCATTTTTCCCATTCAAGGGTTTCAATGAGTTTTAACATATCTGCCTTTAAAAACTTAAGAACTGGGGCAATTGAATCTTGATTTGTTTTTGATTCAAAGTACAAGGAGCCTCTTAAAAAATTAGTGGTACTATCTGTTACATAAAATTGCGCATTGGTTGCTGTGCTTCCATCTAATTCATAGAAAATGCCATGATATTTATCAGTAGATATATAGTTTTCTACAATTTGATCGGCACGCATTACATGTTTAAATACCATTTCGCGTGAATCATTCAATAATTTAAAAAGGTCTTTTCTATCTTTAACAGACCTGTAACTTAAGTGTAAAGTTGCCCCAAAAGGCTTGTAATAAACATTGTACCAGCATTCCTCTGCAGCTGGATATGGATCAGGCTTCACCTCGGCATAAGCAGGTAATTCGAAGCTATAGTGACAATTATTGAGGTAATATCTTTTAAACTCTTTATTAGGATATTCTATTCTTTGGTATCCTCTTGGACGAGGGGTTGTTTGTTGTTCATTTCTGCAAGAGAAAAGCAGCAGTAATGCGATACATATAAAATTAGTTCTGGCTATCATTATTAGGTTCAAACGAAACTTTAACTCTCTTTATTTTTCTTGCATCAACCGATTCTACCTTAAATGAATAATTTTGAAATACAATTATTTGACCCATTTTTGGTAAATGGGCGTTGAGCTCAAGTAACATTCCACCGAGGGTTTCAGCATCGTTTCTTATATCTTCAAAATCATCAACTGGCACCTCCATAAATTTACACATGTCGTTAATGAGCATTTTACCTTCAAACACAAAAGTATGATCGTTTATCTTTGTATAAACATGTTCATCCTCATCAAATTCATCTTGAATTTCTCCAAAAATCTCTTCCACAATATCCTCCATGCTCACCAATCCGCTGGTGCCACCAAATTCATCTACAACAATGGCTAGGTGCATTCTTTTTGTTTGAAACTCCTTTAATAAGTCGTCTATTTTCTTACTCTCCGGAACAAAGTAAGCCGGTCTAATTAATTCTTGCCATTTAAAATTTGATTGCTCGTTTAAATGTGGTAACAAATCTTTGGTAAACAAAACACCTTTAATTTGATCCATGTTATCTTCATAAACGGGCACCCTGCTGTAACCAGAATCAATTATTTGAAGCATCAATTGGCTGAATTCACTGCTAATTTCAACTCCAACCAAATCTGGTCGTTGACGCATGATTTGCTTTACATTGGTATTGCCAAAATTGACAACACTTTTCAGGATGTTTTTTTCTTGTTTGGGTGCATCTTTTTCAGAAGTAATTTCTATTGCATGTGTTAATTCATCAACAGAAAATATATGCCCTTTTTTGGTGATTCTTTTGTCAATAATACTGGTACTTCTTTCTAAAACATACACCAAAGGCTGAAACAACTTATAAGTGTAGAACAAAGGAATAGCAAGCAACTTGGTTATTTTAACATTGTGCTGAAACGAATAAACTTTAGGAATTACTTCTCCAAATAATACAATCAAAAAAGTAACAAAAATCACCTCAAATAAAAAGCCAAATAAAGGGTAAATGTGAAAATTGAATATGGTTCCAAAGAGGAAGGTGGTAACCAATACAACAGCAATATTTACAAAAGTATTTGCAATAAGAATAGTGGCTAATAATCTTTTGGGATATCTCAACAGAAAATCAACTGCTGTTGAAGTAGCATTTGTTTCTTCCACCAACTCTTCTAATTGGGCTTTTGTGAGAGAAAATAGTGCATTTTCAGAGCCAGAATAGCAAGCAGATAAAAAAATTAGGAGGGCAATTCCTAACAAGGAAAAAATTATACTTATTGTATCAGACGAGCCAAGGGCTGGGTTAAATAAATCTAAAAATATGTTACCGACAGGAGGTTCGTCCATGTTAAATGTTAAATGTGTTCAATGCAAAAGTAATCATAATCAGCTACAAAAGAAAATTTAGGCTAGGCAATTTGTCCACTTTTAAACATTATTACCCTCTGTGTAAGACTCATTAAGCTTTTTTTCGGCAGGTTTTGTTGTACCTAATAGTTGAACATGATTTGCCTTAATTTTTTTTCTCATCACCTCTGATCCGTTCTGATCTTTGTATAATTCACTTCTTATTTTTCCTTCAACATAAACCTGAGTTCCTTTTTTGAGGAGTCCTTTCATTTTTAATTGATCAACAGATTTTGCAAGTTGATCCCAGACCTCAATATTGTGCCATTCAGTTTCAACTTTGCGCTCACCATTTTTATCAAAGTATGCCTCATTGGTAGCCAGGGTAAATTGGGCAACTACCCTATTATTTTCAAGGTATTTAACTACGGGATCAATCCCTAAATTACCTATAAGCATTACTTTGTTAAGCGACATGTATAATTTCTTTGATTGCTGAATATTAACAAATATAAAAGGTTATTTGGTCAAGTTGCTTACTTTTATAATTTCTACTAACTAATTCCTTTTGAGTTTTTAATTCAATTATTTTATGTGCTGTTGAAGAAAATAGTGATCGAGCAGCCTTGAAATGCCATATTGTAGAACCTCACTTTTCTTGACCCAAATTTCCTTAAAGCCTAAAATTGGTCTTTTCTTTAAAGTGATGAGGTAGAAATCAGCGTAAATTCTTCTGTGAGTTAAAATATGCTTCCTTTGAAATTTTAGAACCAGCTGATCATTTTTTGAGATCCAATTTTTGTTAAAGAGTTCCAATTTCCAAAATGCGGAAGTTTTTGATTCATCCAATTCCAATAGGGGCAAATCAAATAAATTTTGCCAAATATCCCCTGCTGGTCGCTGGTAGATTGCAATATAGCCATTAACTTCGATGTGAAAATAGGCAAAATACCTGTTTTTAACCACCGATTTTTTCTCTTTTATGGGATAATTTGTTTGTTGACCCAATAAATTTGCCAGACAATTATTTTGCAACGGACATTCAATACAATTGGGTTTTGTGGGAGTGCAAATAATCGCACCGAGTTCCATCATAGCCTGATTATGATGGGCAGGCTCTTTCATGTTTAGGAAGGTTTGAGCCAACTCTGTGAAAACCCTTTTGCCAGAAGAAGAATTAATTGGCTCATTTTGGCAAAATAGCCTCGACAAGACCCTAAAAACATTTCCATCTAAAACGGCAACCTGTTCATTAAAGGAAAAACTAGCGATTGCAGCTGCTGTGTATGGCCCAATTCCTTTTAATTGAATCAAACCGTTATAAGAATTTGGAAATACCCCATTGTAATCGTTTAAAACAATTTTGGCAGTATGGTGCATATTTCTGGCCCTGCTATAATAACCTAATCCTTGCCAAAGTTTGAGAATTTCATCTTCTTTTGCGGTGGCTAAGAGAAAAACTGTAGGGAATTTTGCCAAGAATTTTTCAAAATAAGGAAGGCCTTGTTGCACCCTAGTTTGCTGTAAAATAACCTCCGAAAGCCAAATTACATAAGGATCTCGAGTATTTCTCCAAGGGAGTTCTCTCTGGTTTAAAACGTACCAGTTGAGTAATTTTTTTTGAGGTGTCATAAAGGGTTGGCAATAAAAATGAAATATTTTATAAAAAAAACATCATTTTTCAGTTCTAATACATACATTTGCAACCCCTTATGAGTGACTATTTAAGGGGAAAACAGAAAAATAATCAATCATATAATACAGATTAACAATGACAAAAGCAGAAATTATCCAAGAAATTTCACTTAAAACAGGTGTAGAGAAGAATCAAGTTCAAGAAGTAGTTGAGTCTTTCTTTAAAGTGGTGCGCAACAACATGACCGAAGGAAAAAATGTTTATTTCCGTGGTTTTGGTTCATTCATTATTAAAAGACGTGCTAAAAAGATAGCTCGTAATATCTCAAAAAATACCGCTATGGTAATTGATGAGCATTATATCCCTTCGTTTAAGCCAGCTAAAACTTTTGTTGAGAAAATTAAGAAAAGTGAAGTGGTAAAATCAACTGCAGCCAAAAGAGAAGCTGAAGCAAAGCAAGCATTAAAAGAATCATAATAAATGCAATTTAACAAGGCTCAGATAATCATTTTAGCAGTTCTGTTGAGCTTGGTTGGGATATTGGTTTATATGAATTATAAATCTTCCACCCCAGATCCGGAGCAAAGTGCGAGTGTTGTAATTCCAGTTACTTATGCTCCATTTGACTTTAATGCTTATTTGGCCGGACTAAAAGACTCTGTAAGTGCAGAAACCTGGCAATTAATCACAGCGCAAACTGAGGTTGCAAACAAACCTGATTCGCGTATATTTGAAATTGCAGGATTATCCACTACCTGGGATTCATTGGGTTATAAATTGGTAGGCGCTCATTATTTTAATAAAGTGGCTGCTCGCATAAGTGATGAGAATTCTTGGTTCAATGCAGGTCTAAGGTTTTACGAGTTTGCTGCAACCTGTCAAGATACTTCTATGCAAATTTATGCATCCAAAGAAGCAATCTTGGCATTTGAAAAAGTAATAAGCTTGAATGCAGAAAATCTCGAGGCTAAAAATGCTTTGGCAATTTGTTATATCCAAAATGATTTAGATATCATGAAGGGTGTGCAATTACTAAAAGACGTTACTCGCAGAGATTCTAACAACATTGAAGCTAATTATACATTGGGTATGTTATCAATGAGAAGCGGGCAGATAGATAAAGCTGCTGCTCGTTTTGAAACTTTGACACGCATTCAACCAATGAATCCAGAATTTCATTACTACCTTGGTGAAGCTTATAGCCAGTTAGGAAAGAAAAATGAAGCAATAAAGTGTTTTGAAACCTTTAAAGGACTTGTTCCTGATGAGGAGGCAAAGAAGAATATAGAAATCAGTATTAATAACCTTAAAAAATCTAACTAATATGCCAAGCGGTAAGAAAAGAAAGCGTCATAAAATCGCAACCCACAAACGCAAAAAACGTCTTCGTAAAAACAGACACAAGAAGAAGTAATTTGAATTGAAAAAGAAGTAAGTGTTTAAGTGCTTACTTCTTTTTCGGTTCTCGCCCATACTCTTAAGTTATTTTATAAACCCTCCCTTACCTCGCAACAGCCAACAATGGTTGATTGCCTAATATATTATCGCAGTGAATTACGAATTAATAATCAATTCAAACCCTTCGGGAGGGGTAGATATTGCCATTCTTAAAGACAAGAAGCTAATAGAATTGCACCATGAGAAAGTTGATAATAGCTTTCAGGTTGGTGATGTTTATTTAGGAACTGTTGGAAAAATTATGCCTGGTCTAAATGCCGCGTTTGTTGATGTTGGACATGAAAAGGATGCATTTTTACATTATCTTGATTTAGGACCACAATTTCAATCTACCCAAAAATATACTAGGATGCTGCGCAGCAGCAGACCTAAAGATCATTCCATCCAAAAACAACACCTGGAAGCTGATATCAATAAAAGCGGAAAGGTGACTGATTTACTAAAACGTAACCAACAACTTTTGGTTCAGGTTACCAAAGAACCCATTTCAAATAAAGGTCCTCGCCTTAGCTGTGAATTATCTTTAGCCGGCAGGTTTATTGTACTTATGCCATTCGATAGTAGCATTAGTATTTCCAAAAAAATTGTTAAACAAGAAGAACGTAAGCGTTTAAAAGAAGCCATTGTTTCTATTAAACCCGTTAATTTTGGTGTAATCATTAGAACCAATGCCGAAAATGAAAGCATAGAAGATTTGCAAAATGACCTAAAGGATTTATTGGGTAAATGGAACGATCTTTGCAAACAATTAGTAGAAGCTACTTCTCCTCAAAAAGTTTTAGGCGAAAACGATAGAACCCTTACAATGGTAAGGGATTTGGTGAACGAAACATACACCAACATACAAATAAATGATTCTTTTTTATATACTAAAATTAAGGCATATCTAAAAAGCAAATCACCTGAATTAGAAAATATTGTAAAACATTATACTGGTAAATTACCCATTTTTGAGCATCATGGTGTTGAGAAACAAATAAAAACTAGTTTTGGCAAAGAGGTAAATTTTATGGGAGGCTCATACCTCATCATTGAACATACGGAGGCACTACATGTTATTGACGTTAACAGTGGCAATACCTCTAACAAAGGCGAAAACCAAGAAGAAAATGCCTTGAAGGTAAATATGGAAGCAGTTGAGGAAATTGCTCGCCAGTTGAGATTGCGAGATTTGGGCGGAATCATTGTTATTGACCTAATAGATTTAAAAACAGCTGGTAACCGCAAGTTGGTTTACGAAAAACTCAAAGAAGTAATGAAAACGGATCGCGCCAAACACAAGATCCTTCCTATGAGTCCTTTCGGTTTGATCCAAATTACCCGTCAGCGTGTAAGGCCTCAAATGGCTGTAATAACCAATGAAAAATGTCCTACCTGCCATGGTAGTGGAGAAATACAATCTAGCGTTAGTATTGTTGATGATATCAATAGTCATGTTAAATATTTGATTGAAAACCTTCATTTAAAAGGATTCAGCATTGAAGTTCATCCTTTTCTTGCCGCTTATTTGAAAGATGGCTGGTTAACATCGCCCAGATTTAATTGGTTCAAACAATATAAACAATGGATTAAAGTAAAACCTAATCAAAGCCTTCATTTAATAAACTACAAATTTATTGATGCAAAAGGAGAAGATGTGGTTGTTTAATTTTTTCCTATTTTTAACCTATTATATAAACCTTACCTAAATGATTTTAGGTAAGGTTTATTTTTTTATTAATTTGCCAAGGCTTGAACCCAAGAGATAAATACGCGCAATTAATAAAGGAGGAGGCCACACGTCTTGGGTTTTCCGCTTGCGGTATTTCCCGGGCTAAATTTCTAGAAAAGGAAGCGCCACACTTAGAAAACTGGTTAAAAGAAAACAGAAATGGTGAAATGGCATATATGGAAAATCATTTCGATAAACGCCTAGACCCAACGCTATTGGTAGATGGAGCAAAATCTGTTATTAGTCTGCTTTATAATTACCATAATCCTGCGCCAATATTTGGTTCAGACCAATATAAAATTTCTCAATATGCTTATGGTGAAGATTACCACGAGGTAATTAAGGAAAAATTAAAGTTGCTCTTGGCTTTTATTGAAGAGCAAATTGGTGAGGTTTCAGGAAGGGCATTTGTTGACTCCGCTCCTATTCTTGAAAAAGCATGGGCACAAATGAGCGGACTGGGTTGGATGGGAAAAAATGGAAACATTATCCATAAGAAAGCAGGAAGTTTTTTCTTTTTAAGTGAACTCATTTTAGACCTAGATTTAGCATATGATTCACCTGTAACCGACCATTGCGGCAATTGTACGGCCTGTATTGATGCTTGTCCTACTGAGGCAATTTATGAACCGCAGAAGGTTGACGGTAGTAAGTGTATTAGCTATTTTACTATTGAACTAAAAGATAATTTTCCTTCAAATATGCCTGTAGGTTGGAAAGATTGGATTTTTGGTTGTGATATTTGCATGAATGTTTGTCCTTGGAACCGCTTTGCCAAAAAACATAACGAGCCTAAATTTGAACCAAATCCCCTATTTTTACAAATGAATAAGGCCGATTGGAAAGATTTAACTGAGGAAGTTTTTAAACAAATCAGTAAAAATTCAGCTATAAAAAGAACCAAATACAACGGATTAAAAAGAAACATTAACTACCTTATAAAAGCAGGCTCTTGAAAAAACAATTACTTATACTTTTGCTCCTTTCTCATTTGGGTTCAAATGCGCAAAAACTAACCGAATCCAATTACGGCATGGTATTAAATGGCAACTTTACCACCATTCACAGCAAATTTGAAAATTATGCCGGCAGAAGTATGGGTAGTTTTGGTATATTTTACCAAAGACCCTTTTCACCTTATCATGCTAACCGCCACCTTAATAGATTAGATTTTGTTGTTGAACCAGCCATGACCTGGTTAGGTTATAGAAACACTGATTCCGACAAGCGATTTAGCAGTACCTACATTGATTTAAATTACTATGTAAATTATGTGCCAGATAGAATGTCGGATGACCTGAGGTTATTCTGCGGTATTAGGCCATCTGTGCTTACCTATTCAAAAACAAGTGTCATTGAGTTTGGCACCTACAAAGATTTGCCAAGCGACACCCAAAACCTAAATGTAATTGGGGATTTAGATTTTAGTGGTGTAATAGGCGTATCAGTAAATATGGGCAGTGTGGCTAGTTTAGAATTAAAATATGTTCACAGTTTTACCAATAAAATAACCGCTACAACTTACCAAGGAAGGCCAAGTAGCTTTGAAATTGGGTTGAGATTAAGTGCAGTTAGGTTAAAAACAAAAATGGTTGATGAAGAGGCAAACCTTGTTGCTGAAGTAAATAAAAAGGCGCAAGGAACTTTGTTGGTAATGTTAGAAGAACCAGATGAAAAACTCATAAAACTACTACTAGCAGAAAAAAAAATAGACGATGCCGATTATGTGAGGAAACTTCAGGAGCAAACTAATAGGAATATAATCAATGAATTTAGAAACAATTTTGATTTCTGTAAGGTTGAGTTCTTCTCAAATAACAATGCCCATAAAGTAAATAGAGGCGATTTTTCTAACATTTTCTTAGATGATAATTTGAAGCCGAAATCATCAGTTAGCTTTGATACTTCCAATTATTTTATTGCTTCATTTGTTGAAGATGTATCCATCCTAACTCAGAAAATGGATTATGGATTATACTTTTATGATGGTAAATTTATTCAATTAGGAAAACCTTATAACAGCACTGCAAATGGAATGGGAATTTTTGCAGGTGGCGATCCACAAAATTACATCAGAAGAATAAAAACTTCGGGGTATTTTCCTGAGGATTTTAGAAAAATTATTAAGAGAACAAATGCTAGGTTTCAGCTCGCTAGGATTCCAGTAAATTAGAACTTAACGCATGCAGTCAGCAAATAAAAAAGGTAAAATTGATTATCAATTTCACCTTTTTTATTTATCAAAATTTAACGAAAAATCAATAATTATTAAGCATCATTGGCATAATAAGCATCAATAAATCTTCATCAGTTTCTTGAACTGCAGGAACAATAACACCAGCTCTGTTTGGCTGAGATAACTCCAATACAATTTGAGGCGCATCCATGTTATTCAACATTTCTAATAGGTATTTAGAATTAAAACCAATCTCCATGTCTTCACCCACATAAGAGCAAGTTAATTTCTCTTGTGATTCATTTTCAAAATCTATGTCTTCGGCACTAATTGTTAAGTCACTACCAACTAATTTCAAACGAATTTGATGAGTGGTTTTATTTGAGGTGATAGACACACGCTTCACAGCCATTAAAAACTCACCCCTATCAATGGTTAACTTATTTGGGTTTTCTGTAGGTATAACTGCTCTATAATCAGGATATTTTTCATCGATTAAGCGGCAAATTAAGCTCACATCGCCAATTTGAAAATAGGCATTTTGACGATTGAAATTAACCTTGACAACAGTTTCGTCATTGGGCAAACACGACTTCAATAAATTTAAGGCTTTCTTTGGCAAAATCAATGTTTCTTCGGCAGCAGCTTTGATATCATTTCTGGTAAAACGAACCAAACGATTGGCATCAGTGGCTACAAAAGTGATATTATTCTTAAACAATTGAAGGTAAACGCCGGTAAGGTTTAGCCTTAATTCATCGCTGCTGGTAGCAAAAACAGATTTATTAATGGCTCTTTGTAATACTTTAGCACCAATATCAAAAGTGCTTGCTCCTTCTACCTCTGGTGTTTTAGGAAACTCATCACCTTTTTGAGCGGTAAGTTTAAACCTACCACTTTCGTATTTAATTTCTACCGAACCTTTTTCCTCATTAATAGAAAAGGCCAATGGCTGATCCGAAAGCGTTTTGAGTAATTCTAAGGTGGTTTTAGAAGGAATTGCAATAGATACATCCTCTTTGGCATCCACCTTAATACTGGTACTCATGGTGGTTTCCAAATCTGTTGAATGAATGGTTAACACACCCTCTTTGATATCAAATAAAAAGTTATTTAATATCGGAATAATAGGCTTAGCAACTACAACACCATCAATATATGAAAGGTGACGTAACAATACACTGCTATTTACAATAAACTTCATTGTTATAGGTTTGGTTTTAATTATTTCGGTTTGAACCAAAGAAGAATTACTGGAATAAAATTAACTCTTCTCCTTGCAAACAAAAATAAAGGGAGAGCAGTGAGTAGCAAAAACAAGTTATGCACAAAAATCCACCAAATTGTGACCAATTGTTTGTTTAATTTTCTTGTCGCCCAAACATAAACTCTGGCAAAACAGCCGGGAAATTCTCAAAATGAGTGGAATCTTTAATAATTATCTTAGGATTGCTCAAATCTGGTTGTCCAGAATTTACCCAAGCAGTGTACCAAAAAGAAGATACACAAACTACTGCAGCTTTCATTCTGCGTTCAACCATTCCATTTAAATATTGGTGATAGGCAGCTGAAAAAGCAGGGGAATAAACCCTTTGCAGTTTACTTCCTTTAACTTCATAGGCATACTTTTGGGCTTCTGGAAATTTTCTTTGCAACAATTTTTCAAAACCAAATACAGAATCTAGGCAGGCAAAACTGCCCTCCACTGCAACCCATGCAGCATCCAATGGATCATCCAAATATTTTGCCCCACCAACAAAGAAATTATAATCCATTGCAAACAGTTCTGGCAAGCGAGATTCAAAAAAACCATGAATACCATACTGGCCTGTTTGCAAGCCATTGTAATTTGAGGTGGCATGTAAAGGCACATGGGCGTCGCCCACATAGTGGCCTATTTCGGCTGCGTATTTCAATATTTTACCTTCATTTTTCTCAACAAAAGCTTGGGTTAGGGAACGTAACATCCATTGCAAGTTCCAGGGAACAATTCCATAGGTATGCAAGGTATCTTTTGTGTATTTATCCATTGCCTTTGAATAAGACCTTGGAAGCGTATCAAAGGGTAAAACCTTTTCATAATAATCCATATCAATAAAATGTTTTACACCCTCCCCTTCAACCAAATACCGGCGCTTATCGGGGTCAACGGCATGTTCGGTAATAAAATCTATGTGTTTTTTAAAAAAGCCAAACATTTCAGGAGGCAAGCCAAAAACAGCCAAACGGTTTATTTCTTGGTGTGCATAAAACCCCCAAGCAAAAGTTTTGGTTCGAACCGAAAAAAATAAAAACGTAAAAATAAGTATTCGGGTAGTAGTCGATTTTTTCATCAGATAAAGGTAGTATGTATGCATGAAAACCCGTCAATGGTACCGCAACTTTATCCAGTATATAGGATAAAAACACTTGAATTTATTTAAGCAAAATATGCTTCAATTTCGCTTTAAAATAAGTAAAAAGGCTTGGCGAAAGAAATTGGTTGAAGGCATAAGAATCGGCCTTTCTGTTAATAATTTTATTACTAGGATGTTTAATTGGCAAAATGGATTGAGTAGGAATATTGCTTAATTCCATAATATCTGCTGAGTTTGTGTGGGTGCCAGAACCAAAACCAATATTAGAAACAAGGTTGGTATTGGGAATAATACTCAATCCATTGTTTTGCCAAATAGCGAATGTCCATTGGTAGTCCCAAGTATTTACTTTCTTTTGATAGGCATCATTGAATAGTTTTTTCCAATAGCTAATCTCTTTTTTTGAACTAAATAATTGTTGCAATAAATTTTGTGTTTCAAGTTCAGAATAAAGCTTTAGATTTACGTCGTAATGCTTCCAAGCTCTGCGCCAAGTTGCCCAACCCCAGATGTGGGCATAATTAGAAAAATAATAGCTATCCTCTCCCCTTTTTTTACCCTTTTGAAAATTATCGCCACTGATATGCATTACTTGAGCATCATTTCTATAGAGTTCAAGACTTTCTTCGCAAAAAGTAAAGAAGCTTGAGTGTGGCAAGCAATCATCCTCCAAAATTATACCTTCTTCTACCTGTTCAAAAAACCAATCAATGGCAGAACTTACGGCACTTCTGCAACCCAAATTTTGCTCTCTGAATAAGGTTTTCACCTCGCAATCCCAATCAATATTGGCAACCACAGCCCTGGTTTCATCGCACAATTGCTGCTCAGCTTCCTTTGATTCACGGGCGCCATCGGCGGCAATGTATAAATATTTTGGCTGAACCGAACGGATACTTTCAAATACCAACTTGGTGGTATCTGGCCTATTAAAAATTAAAAAAAGAATGGGAGTTTGCAGCACTTATTAATTTTATTGGCAGCTAAAATAAGCCATTGAATTAATACTTGAGTAAAATCAAAAAAGTAAATTCAATATAACAACAAAAACTTACTTACTAATTTTTCGCAAATAGGTATTTTTATTGGTTTCAACATTGATTAAATAAATGCCAAAAGAAAGCTCTTTCACATCAATATCAACGGCATTTTTTGAAGACAAAACAAGTTGACCAGACAGGTTATAGATTGAAACATCTGAAACTACTCAAATAAAACAATTTTAGAATAATAAAAAAATAGTGTGACATTAATTACTAAAGATAAATTATTCTATTATTTTTGATTTTTTAACCTCAAATATGATAAATAAAATACTCAGTATATTTAATTTTCGTCTCAACAAAATCAATATTTCTGAAAACAAATTTCCTGATTTCGATGATAGCTTTTTTTCTATTATGAGTAAATGTTTACCGTTTACCATGACCTCGGAGGAAAGGCTCTTTGCTTTTAGCAAGTCAATTGAATATATTACCAATGCTAAAGTTGAAGGTGATATTGTAGAATGTGGCGTTTGGAAAGGTGGAAGTTCAATGTGTGCAATGTTAAGTTTGATAAATAAAAAGGACATTTCAAGAAGGTTTTACCTTTATGATACTTATGAAGGTATGAGTGAGCCAACAGAAATGGATGCAGATCATTCTGGAAAAGATGCTAAAGCGTTATTGAATCAGTCGATTAAAACAAAGGAGGATGTAATGTGGTGTTATGCTCCAATAGATGATGTGAAGTCAAATATTGAATCTACCAATTACCCAAAAAATTTAGTTCATTTTGTAAAGGGTAAAGTTGAGGACACCATTCCGCAAACCATGCCAGAAAAAATTGCCATTTTAAGATTGGATACTGATTGGTATGAATCCACCTATCACGAATTGAAGCATCTTTTCCCAAAATTAGTAAAGGGAGGGGTTATTATTATTGATGATTACGGACATTGGAAAGGTGCAAGAGAAGCTGTAGACCAATACTTTACTGAAAATGGAATTCATATTTTGTTGAATAGGATTGATTATACCGGAAGAATAGGAATAAAAAATTAATACATGTTATACGAAGAATCACTTTGGTTTAAGAAAATAATACAGAAATACGGGCAGGAAGGTAAAATTGTATTAAATATAGGTTCGAGCACAAAGGAATTTATAGAAAATGAACAGCCTTATATTAAAACAAATTTACTTGATCAATTAACTAGCAAAAACTGTGTAGTTAAGAATATAGATTTAAAACAAGCAGACGGTGTAGATTTGGTTGGAGATGTAACTAACCCAGCATTTATAGCCGAGTTGAAGCAACTCAATGCCTCCATGATTATTTGCTCAAATTTATTGGAACATTTAAGCATAAGAAAAGAATTTTGTGAAGCATTGGTGAAAATAATGAATAAGGAAACCCTGCTTATTATCTCTGTACCCTACTCATTTCCTTACCATGAAGACCCCATTGACACTATGTTTAGGCCTAATTTAAGTGAATTGAAAAATGAATTCAATGGTCTAAAAATGATAGAAGGCGAAATTGTAGGTTGTGGAGGATTTTATGAATTCAATAATAAAAAAACGCCTAAGCTTATCAAATTCACAAATTTTATAAAAATATTATTGGCGGCTGGTATTTCTTATTTAACAAATAAGGAAAAATTTAAGCGTTTGGAATGGAACTTTAAAACAATTTCAGCTACTTGCGCAATTTATCAATTAGATTGAAGGAAACGATTCATATAGCTTGCGCTGCAGACAATGCCTATGTTCAACACGCTACGGTGATGTTGTGCTCTTTATTTGAAAACAATAAAAGCAACCAAGTTCATATCCATTTTTTTAGTGCAAATTTTTCACAAACTAACATTGAAATTATTGAATCATTGGTTCAAAGCTATCAGCAGAAATTTGATTTTTATGGCTTAGATGAATCTATTTTTAAGGATTGTTATGTTTCCAATCATGTTTCCTACGCAACCTACTATAGGATTGTAATTCCTAATTTGGTTCAGTCAATTACACCAAAGATTTTATACCTAGATACAGATGTAATCATTTGCAAAGACCTATTACCTCTATGGCAAACTGAACTAGAAAATAGCCTGATTGCTGCAGCAAATGAGCCAAGTTTAGCTAATAATGCTAGGTTAGAAATTCCTAAAGAATATGATTATTTTAACGCAGGGATTTTATTAATCAATGTGATTGAATGGGTATCAAGTGGTATAACAGCTACTTTATTTAGCTTTATCAAAAAGCATCAAAATGCGTTAACCTTTTGGGACCAAGATGCACTCAATGCCAACCTTTATAACCAGCGAAAAAAACTATCGCCAGTTTGGAACCAACAAGGAGCTTTTTTTGAGTTGAGTAAAGATGCTTTATTGGAAATTTATCCAGGAGAAGAATTAGCAGAAGCAATCAAAAACCCCGCAATTGTTCACTTTACCGGATCATCAAAGCCATGGGAGTATTTAAACTTCCATCCTTTTAAGTATTTGTATTATCAATTTTTGGATCAAACAGTATTTAAAGGATATAGACCAAACGCCAACGTGGGTGTTAAATTTAAATACTTACTTATTAAAATTCTTGGAAAGAAAACCTACAGCCAAATTTTCAAATTACTAGGTAAATAAAAAAGCCTTGTTATTTGCAATAACAAGGCTTTTTTAGTACCCGGAGCCGGAGTCGAACCGGCACGATTTCTCGCTAGTGTTTGAGACTAGTGCGTCTACCAATTCCGCCATCCGGGCAAAAAAACCCCTCAAAGCGACAGCCTCAAGGGGTTTGGTGGTCTCGATAGGATTCAAACCTATAACCTTCTGATCCGTAGTCAGATGCTCTATTCAATTGAGCTACGAAACCATTTGATGGGTTGCGAATGTAGCCATATCCCTAAAAAAAAACAAATTGGTTCAGAAAAAAATCTGAACCAATCTGTTATACAGCTACTATAAATTCTTATAAACCAGCCAAAGTTGCATTGATTGCCTCAAAATTTGGCAAATCACCGGCACTTTCTAATACTTGAGCATACTGAATAGTTCCTGCACCATCAATAACAAATGCAGAACGCTTACTTACTCCTTTTAATCCCAAAATCCAGTTTTCATAAATTGCTCCATAAGCAGTTGATGCTTCTTTGTTAAAATCAGATAACAAAGTGAAATTTAAGTTTTGCAATTCTTTAAATTTATCCAAGGTAAATGGCAAATCAACTGAAATGGCAACTACATCACACTTCTCATTGTGGTAAGTGCTAATGGCATCTCTAACAGTGCATAATTGTGTGGTACAAACGCCTGTAAATGCAGCGGGGAAGAAATGAACAATTAGATTTTTACCTTTGTAATCCTCTAATGATACTTCCTTTTTGTCCGTATCAATTAATTTAAATGAAGGTGCTTTGTCGCCAATTTTTAATGTCATAATCTGTGTTTTTAAATGTTAGTATATTCAACAAATGTAGTTGATTATTGTTTTAATTATGTAATCAAAACAAGGGTAATAAAATAATAATTATCGTGCAAAAAAATTAAACCAATATTCGCTTAATAGATCGTAATTTATGGGTATGTTTACCCAATTTTGAATGAAAAATACCAAAACTATCTAACATATCAATTCTTACCTTACCGCTGGCATGTATTATTTCTCCCGGACCAATCACCATTCCTACATGCGTGATTTTGCCCGCTTCATTGTCGAAAAAAGCTAAATCGCCAAGTTTGCTTTTATTCACAAAATCAACCTGCTCGCCTATTTTAACTTGTTGGTAAGCATCTCTAGGTAATTGAATACCAATTAATTTATACAACAACTGACTAAACCCAGAACAGTCGATACCCCACATGGTTTTGCCTCCCCATAAATAGGGTGAATTTAAAAAATCAAGGGCAATTTTGCCTATTTCATTTGTAGGAATTTGCTCAAAATTTTCGGGGTTTGCTATCAATAAAAACTTGGTACTATTAATCGCGCATTGAATCCCATTTTCAGTAACTTCCCATTGCTGAAGCACGCTGCCTGGCAATATGTATAAAGGTGTTTGGGTTATTTGATTGATTGCTTTGATATAGGGAAATAATGTAGCTAATTTTTGACCTTTTTCATTTTCATCCCAAGCTAAAAACTGGTTGCCACTTATCCACCCGGTATAATCGTCTAATTGGGTCTTTATTTTTATCCAATTTTCGGTTTGATCCAAAATAAAATAGGTTTCGCCAAACAATAATTGAGAAACTAATTCACTCTCACTTTTAGGTTCAAACCGAATGGATATAATACTTAAGTTACAAATTCCTTTGGGCATAAAAAGTCTTATTAAAGTGCAAGTAAATTAATTTTCCGTATAATTGTAATAAATATTATACCTGTGAGTAAAATTATTGACCTAACTTATTTGATAGATATTTCTGGTGGCGATAACGGTTTTATAAAGGAAATGCTTGAATTATTTGTAACCACAGCAACTACCGAAAGCGAATTATTTGATGAACTTGTTGAAAACAACGATTTCGATGGAATTAGTCGTTTGGCTCACAAAATGAAAGCCGCAATTCAAATGCTTGGTGCCAATGATTTATTTAATTCTATAAAATTACTCGAACAATACAGTAATGAACACAGTCATGCTGATGAAATTCCATCCATGGTTGCCAAAATAAAGGACCAAATTCAACTTTCAATTGTTGAAATTAAGGAAATAGTTCTGTCGTTATAGGTTCAAACCTAATTGAATTTATTGCCCTTATCCCGCGCTATCATTACTTATCAAGGTTTTTTATTTTCAGTTTGAACCAAAACTGAAAATGGGTTGCTATATCCTGTTTTTGTCCTTTTTTTTCCTTAAAAAAAATTGCTTTTTCTTATAATTTGCTATTGCCATTCAATTAATTAGCATTATGTTTGCAGGCTTTTTTAAGCGAAAGGAGATTATTTTAATTGTCAAACAACACTAAACAAACAATCCCAGCTCCCGATGCAGATTTCGATTGGAGTATGGACAAAGCCGGATTTGGCGGCTACTCGCAAGAGGAACACCAAACGTTAGCTACTCTTTATGAGAACACCTTAAACGCCTTCAATGAGAGGGAAATTGTAAAAGGTACCGTAGTAGGTTTTACCGAAAAGGAAGTTGTATTAAACATTGGATTTAAATCTGATGGATTAATTGCCCGCACAGAATTCCGTGACTTACCAGATTTGAAAGTTGGTGATTCGGTAGAAGTTCTGCTTGAAACCAAAGAAGACCCAAATGGTCAATTGATTCTTAGCCGCAAAAAAGCGGTGAGCGAGCGTGCTTGGGAGAACATCCTACAAGCGCAAGAAACCGATCTTATTGTAAACGGTTATGTAAAAACCCGTACAAAAGGTGGTTTAGTAGTAGAAGTATTTGGTATTGATACTTTCTTACCCGGTTCACAAATCGACACCAAGCCTATTAAGGATTATGATGTTTATGTGGGTCAAACCATGCCATTTAAAGTGGTAAAAGTAAATCATGCTTTCAAAAATGTGGTTATTTCACATAAAGTATTGATTGAAGAAGATATCGAAAAACAAAAATCAGATATCTTGTCGAAACTAGAAAAAGGTCAAGTACTGGAAGGAACTGTTAAAAACATGACTTCTTTCGGTGTATTTATTGATCTTGGAGGTGTTGACGGATTATTGCATATTACAGATATTTCATGGGGTCGAATCAACCATCCAGAAGAAGTATTACAAATGGATCAAAAGATCAATATTGTGGTATTAGATTTTGATGATGAGAAGAAACGTATCTCTCTTGGGTTAAAACAGTTAGGTGCTCATCCGTGGGATTCATTGGCTGAAAACTTAATAGTTGGCGCTAAAGTAACCGGTAAAATAGTGAATATCGCTGATTATGGTGCATTCCTTGAAATCGCTGCTGGCGTTGAAGGTTTGATCCATGTTAGTGAAATGAGCTGGAGCCAACATTTACGTTCACCTCAAGATTTCTTGAAAATGGGTGATGATATGGAAGCTGTTATTTTAACCTTAGACAAAGACGAACGTAAAATGTCTCTTGGCGTAAAACAATTAAAGGCTGATCCTTGGGTGAATATTCAAGAGAGATACCCTAATGGTTCTCGTCATAAAGGTATTGTGCGCAACATGACCAACTACGGCTTGTTCGTAGAATTGGAAGAAGGTGTTGATGGTTTGGTGCATGTATCAGATCTTAGCTGGACTAAGAAGATCAAGCATCCAAATGAATTCGTAAAAGTAAACCAAGAGTTGGAAGTATTGGTATTAGAAGTAGACCTTGAAAATCGTCGTTTAAGCTTAGGCCATAAACAATTAGACGAAAATCCTTGGGATGCGTTCGAATCTTTATTTGCAGTTGGTTCTGAGCACGAAGGTACTATCTTGAAAATTGAGGACAAGAGTGCTATTGTAGCGCTTCCTTATGGTGTTGAAGGTTATGCTCCATTTAAACAATTACAAAGAGAAGATAAGAAAACCGCTAAAGAAGATGAGGTTCTTAACTTTAAAGTAACTGAATTTAATAAAGAAAACCGTAGAATCGTACTTTCTCATACTGCTCTTTGGAAAGAAGAAGTAGAAGTGAAGAAAGAAGCAGAAACTAAGAAAACTGAAGCAGAAAAAGAAAAAGTTGTTAAGGCTGTTAAGAAATCAAACGAATCAAATGAGAAATCTACATTTGCAGACGTTGGTGGCTTAGCTGAATTGAAAGCTAAAATGGAAGGCAAATAAAGATTCCTAAAAAAACGAAAGCCCTCAAATGCAAATGTGTTTGGGGGCTTTTTTTTGCTTTTTTGGCTTTTTTTTAAAAATCGTAAATAAAATATATACATTTGTATCGTAAATATATATTATACTTATGTCAACCTTCACAAGCAACCTTCCCGATGATCTTCTTATGCGTTTAGCAGAAACGGCCAAAGCTTTGGCTTTGCCTAAAAATAAATTAATAGAAAAGGCATTGTCTATCTATTTAGATCAAATAACCCGGGCAGAATATGTAAAAAGTTACACGCAAATGAATGGAGATGCAGATATTCTTATGGTTGCGGAGGAAGGAATGGCTGCCTATTGTGAACAATTAAACCGAGTAGATGAAACAAGGTGAAATTTGGTACGCAAACCTTAACCCAACTGAGGGGAGCGAACAGGCTGGATTTAGGCCTGTGCTTATTTTAAGTGGGAATTTAGCAAACACATATGCGCCTGTTCTGGTTTGTTGTCCCTTAACCACCAAATTAAAAAATTACAAAGGCAACCCCATATTGATGCCTGATTTGGCAAATGGTTTAAAAGAAACTTCTGAAGTAATGGTTATTCAGTTAAGAAGCATTGCTAAAAGCCGACTAAAATCTTATATTGGTTTGGTTTCAGCCGAGGTTATTGTTCAAATGAAGAAAACCTTAAACGACTTGTTAAATTTTTAAATGTTATTTGAAAGCAAGGTCTATAAAGTTTTTTTATGAAGGTATCCTTTTAAATATTTTTCCTTGTTAATAAATTTGAAACATAGATGGTAGCGAGGGAGATGTTAATGGCATATACCAAACACCTAAATTACCACTCTTAATTACTAACTATTTTTAGTTTAATTTTCATAAATTGCAATTTATAAAACTATACGAAATGAATTATTGGTTAGTAAAATCGGAGCCTTTTAAATATAGCTGGGATCAATTTGTTAAGGATGGTAAAACATTTTGGGATGGTGTAAGAAATTACCAAGCTAGAAATAATTTAAGGGATATGAAGAAGGGCGATCTGGTATTGTGGTATCATAGCAATGAGGGCATGGAAGTAGTAGGAATAGCAAAGGTAGTAAAGGAAGCTTACCAAGATCCAACCACTGAAGAAAAAGCCTGGCTTGCGGTAGATTTGAAGCCTTTTAAGAAATTAAAAAAGTCGGTAACACTAGAGCAAATCAAGGCTGATGGGAGACTTCAAAACATAGGATTGGTGAGGCAAGGGCGACTTTCGGTTCAAGGATTAAAAGCGGAAGAATTTGATGCCATTCTTGATTTGGCGAGTGTATAAATTGGCTTTTTCCTAATAAGGATTTGGTACAATTTTGGGATTAATTGTCAAATATTAAAAATTTCGCCATATTTGAAGTATTATTTAGCCTCCAAACTATTGAAAAAATAATTAATGAACGCAAGAATCATTTTAGAAAAAAAACAACTCGATATTACCCTAGATAGATTGTGTTTTGAATTGATTGAACGTTTAGGTGACTTTAAAAACATTGCCCTGATTGGCATGCAGCCCCGTGGCATATTTTTGAGCCGCAGGATAAAAGAAAAACTCATACACATACTTGGCAAGCAACCATTCGACTATGGTGAATTAGATATTTCCTTTTACCGCGATGATTTTAGAAGAGGTAATGAGCAAATTGTACCAAGCGAGCTTAAAATTGATTTTAATATTCAAGACAAGAGAATTGTCTTAATAGACGATGTGCTTTACACCGGCCGCAGTATTAGGTCGGCCTTAGATGCCTTAACTGATTTTGGAAGGCCAGCCAAGGTGGAACTTTTGGTTTTAGTTGATAGAAAATACAGTAGAGATTTACCTATACAACCCAATTACGTTGGTATCAAGGTAGATACTAGAACAAATGATAAGGTTAAAGTTGATTGGAAAGAAAATGGCAAAAAAGATGCTGTTCATATTGTAACAAACGATTAGGATTAAGCCAGTGAAATTATATAACACCCCATGAATAGCGCAAAGTAACACATGAAAAAATTTTCGCAAAGGCATTTACTCGGAATTAAAGATATCACAGCAAATGATATTCAATTGGTTTTTGAAACGGCAGATAATTTTAAATCCATCATTAACCGACCAATTAAAAAAGTTCCAAGCCTACGCGATGTTACCATTGCCAACGTATTTTTTGAAAATTCTACCAGAACGCGTATTTCTTTTGAACTAGCTCAAAAACGTTTGAGTGCGGATATCGTTAACTTCTCGGCATCCTCCTCCTCTCTATCAAAGGGCGAAACATTGATTGATACTGTTAATAATATTTTGGCCATGAAAGTGGATATAGTGGTGATGCGCCACCCTGCGCCAGGTGCCTGCCAATTTTTAGCCAAGCATGTTAAGGCACAAATTATAAACGCAGGAGATGGAACACATGAACACCCTACACAAGCATTATTAGATGCCTATTCCATCAGGGAAAAACTAGGTGGTGTAAAAGGGAAAAAAGTTGTAATTGTAGGTGATATTGCACATTCAAGGGTTGCACTATCAAACATTATTTGTTTACAAAAATTGGGCGCAGAAGTTATGGTTTGTGGTCCTACCACCCTAATACCAAAACACATTACCTCGCTTGGAGTTAAGGTTGAACACAGCCTAATGAAAGCACTAGAATGGTGCGATGTGGCTAATATGCTGCGCATTCAACTAGAGCGACAAGATATTAAATACTTTCCCTCTTTGAGGGAATACAGCATGTTATACGGATTAGATAAAGAACGATTAAACTCATTGAGTAAGGAAATTGTGATCATGCATCCGGGGCCAATTAACCGAGGAGTAGAAATAACAAGTGATGTGGCAGATTCTAAACATGCAATTATTTTGGATCAAGTAGAAAATGGCGTAGCAACAAGAATGGCAATAATGTTCTTACTTGCAGGTGTATCTTAATTATAAATGCCTGTTCAATCAGAACAGGTTATTGCTTGTATGTCTTAGGTTTTGGTGCGAGTTGGCTTTTTGAAAAAACATTATTAAACAAAAAGGATAAGCCTTGCATGAGAAATCACCCAGAGGAATATATTATTGAAAATTGCACTGTTTCTCAACTAAACTTAGAATTTCTTTCTACCCATGCTGGCGGTATAAAACCAGTAACAAGATTTGATTTTATAGAACTTGTACCACCTTATATTGACCTCAACCATGGGTTGTTTGCAGCTTCAAATTCCTTGTTGGAGTTCAATGAGGTTAGGGTGGTTCAATTAGATAATTCTATTATAGTTTCATGTGGCTGTTTGGCAAAGAAAGACCACTTGTGTTTGCATCAACTACAAGTACTTAGTCAAATTATTGAGCTCCCCTATTTTAGAATATTTTTCGATCCACTATTGCGAAGGAAAAAAACCAAAGAAATTGCCAAAGATTATGGCATTGAAAATGAGGCAAATTTGGATGACTATTTCGACATTGAATACCACCAAAAGAATATTCGGTTCAAACCGAAAAGTAAAGAGTTATTGCTCTTTAATGAAGGCAATCAAAAATTGATACGTGAGCAATTGTTTCATAAAGACAAGCAAGAAATAGTGAGCAATGATGGGACCTCCAAGCGCACAAAAACCATTTTAGTATTTAGAAAACACAAGTATTATGACCAACTAAATATTGAATTATTTGAAGGAGAAATAAGTAAAGAAGGAAAGATTAAGAATCCAGTACAAAATGTTGATCCATTAAAAAAAGTTTGGGAAACAGACCATATTGAAGTGGCTAAATTTTATGCCGCAGTTGCCAAATACCAAAACAACTTTACTGTTACTAAAACAGAAATTGAATTAAATGGGCTAAAGTTAATTGTTGGAAACCCATTAGAGTTAGAGGTATTTCTGCATGATGCTAATATTTCGGAAAATGTAACAGCTAATTCTATTAATCAAATTGAGCTGAAAAAGGCGCCAATGGAAGTGAAAATTCATGTTGCGAAAAAGGAACCATTTTATGAAATTACAGGTGAATTGCTAATAAATGATTTGCCAATTCCTTTAAAAATGGTTGAAGTTGAATACCAATATTTTGTTCACCACCTAAATATCCTATACTTAATTTCGCAGCAAAGCTTATTGAATATTTTGGTTTTCTTTAAGTTCAATAATCCTAAAATATTGATACATGCAAATAAATTTGAAGCATTTAGGAAACAAGTATTATCTCCTTTAGAATCAATGGTTCAAATAAATTATTCCTTTATTAAACCTGCCACCAATAAGCAAATTAAGGAGCAAGGATTTGATCAAAGTAAAGAGAAATTAATTTATTTGTCAGATCAGGATAATTATGTGTCAATTACACCTGTTGTTAGGTATGGCAATGTTGAAATACCCGTTTTTACTAGGAAGCAAATTACCGATATAGATCCAAATGGCAATGAGTTTAAAGTTGAACGCGACAAAGATTTAGAAATTCAGTTTACGGCTGTTTTGATGCGCATGCACCCAGAATTTGAGGAACAATTGTATGAGGCAGAATATTTTTACCTACACAAAGATAAGTTCTTAAACGAAGATTGGTTTTTACACGCATTTGATGAATGGCGAAAGCAAAATATAACCATATTGGGCTTTAATGAAATTAAGAATAACAAAAGAAATGCCTATGCAGTTAAGATTGGAATTGAGTTGGAAAGTGGAATTGATTGGTTCAACACAAAGCTAACGCTGAAATACGACAAGCAAGTTGTATCCATGAAACAGTTGCATAAATCTATTAGAACCAAAAGTAAATTTGTGCAATTGGATGATGGAACTGTAGGATTGTTGCCAGCAGAGTGGCTAAAGAAATTTGAACGCTTCTTTATGGAAGGTGAGCTTGTTGGCGAGTGCATACATATTCCAAAAAACAATTTCAATTGCATTGATGAACTATTTGAAATTGATCAAATAAACGATAGCATTAAAAAAGAAATTAGCTTTTATAAAGACAAGCTACATAACCATACCAAAATAGCTGAGGTACTAGTTCCAGCTGAGCTAAAAGGCAGCTTAAGAGATTACCAAAAACAAGGTTTAAATTGGCTAAACTTCTTAGATGAATATAACTTTGGTGCCTG
>CANKQY010000033.1 GCA_947485745.1 Bacteroidota bacterium | reverse complement strand
CTGTCGAATGGGTCACCATGACGAATCACCTCGTCACCCTGGATTCGACAGGCTCACCATGACGTTTCACTTCGTCACCCTGGATTCGACAGGCTCACCATGACGTTTCACTTCGTCACCCTGAGCCTGTCGAATGGGTCACCCTGAGCCTGTCGGATGGGTCACTCGCCCTTCCTTAGCGCAATTTTTGAAAGAACGCTTTCATCAATCCCGCCGCCTCTTCAGCCATTATTCCATTCTCCAATTCTGTTTTTGGATGCAGCAAATGCTTCCCTTCTTTCATAAAACCTCGTTTAGCATCAGATGCACCATAAACCAATTTGCCTAACTGACTCCAATAAATAGCCCCAGCGCACATCACACAGGGCTCTAAGGTTACATACAAGGTACATTCTGTTAAATATTTTGCACCAATAAAATTAGCCGCCGCAGTTATGGCTTGCATTTCTGCATGTGCTGTAACATCATGAAGTTGCTCAGTTAAGTTGTGGCCTTTGCCAATTATTTTATTTTCATAAACCACCACCGCACCAACCGGAACTTCGCCCAAGTCAAATGCCTTTTGCGCCTCCTTGAGCGCCTCTCTCATAAACCAATCCGAATTAAAAATAGCATCCATCATCTACGTCAAATTTAGGGGGTTTTTAGGTTCAAACCGAAAAAAATATGCCTTTTGCCTTACTTTATGAGCCTGATGATACAATTTATTAAAAGAGGATAAGCTTCCTATTTTTTTACACCTTGCGCTTTCTTAACTTGCAACTCCGGTTAATTGTTTTAATTTTAGCGGTTTGAACCAAAGAAAAGATGAGTATTTATAGAACTAATACCTGCGGTGAATTGCGATTGAGCGATGCAGGAAAGCAAGTAACCTTGAGTGGTTGGTTGCAAAAAGGCAGAGATTTGGGTGGCATGACTTTCATTGATTTGCGCGATCGCTATGGCATTACCCAATTGGCTTTTAACATGGAGTCGAATGCTGCACTTTGCGAGCAAGCGCGCAAATTGGGTAGGGAGTTTGTTCTAAAAATTAGTGGAACAGTTAAGGAAAGAGAAAACAAAAACCTTCAAATTGCTACAGGCGAAATAGAAATTGTGGTAGGTGAATTAGTTGTGCTTAATGAGGCTAAAACTCCTCCTTTTACCATAGAAGATAATACGGATGGCGGCGATGATTTGCGCATGAAATATCGCTATCTCGACCTCAGGCGCACTCCTGTTAGAAACAATATTATGTTGCGTCATAAAATGGCACAGCAAACGCGTGCATACCTAGATGCCCAAGATTTTACTGAAGTTGAAACGCCAGTGCTAATTAAATCTACGCCTGAAGGTGCAAGAGATTTTGTGGTGCCTAGCAGAATGAATCCTGGTCAGTTTTATGCTTTGCCACAATCTCCTCAAACATTTAAGCAGTTATTAATGGTGGCTGGACTTGATCGTTACTACCAAATTGTAAAATGCTTTAGAGACGAGGATTTGCGTGCGGATAGGCAGCCAGAATTTACCCAAATAGATTGCGAAATGAGTTTTGTGGAGCAAGAAGATGTGCTCAATATGTTTGAAGGTTTAGTGAAGCATTTGTTTAAAAATGTAAAAGGCTTGGATATGCAAAGTGTTCCGCGCATGACTTACGCCGATGCCATGAAATACTATGGTTCAGACAAGCCTGATATACGTTTTGACATGAAATTTGTGGAGTTAAACGCCACTGAAAACAATGTAGTTTCTGGTAAAAATTTCAAGGTTTTTGATGATGCCGAATTGGTGGTAGCTATCAACGCAAAAGGTTGTGCAGGCTATACACGCAAGCAGTTAGATGAGCTCACAGATTTTGTTAAACGTCCGCAAGTAGGTGCCACTGGTTTGGTCTATGCTCGCGTGAACGAAGATGCTAGCATAAAATCTTCGGCAGATAAATTTTATGATGAAACTGCCTTACAAGCTTGGGCAAAAGCATGCGGTGCAGAAGCAAATGATTTGATACTTATTTTAGCCGGACAAGCAGATAAAATAAGAAAAGCCATGAACGAATTGCGCTTAGAAATGGGCACTCGCATGGGCTTGAGAGACAAGGATACTTACTCATGTTTGTGGGTGTTGGATTTTCCTTTATTGGAATTCAATGAGGAAGAAAATAGGTACTTTGCCATGCACCACCCGTTTACATCGCCCAAGCCAGAAGATGTTGAATTACTGGATAAAGGGGAGCTAGGTTCGGTTCGAGCCAACGCTTACGATTTAGTTATAAATGGGGTAGAAGTGGGTGGTGGATCTGTGCGTATTTTTAATAAGGACCTACAAGCTAAAATGTTTGGAATTTTAGGCTTTACACCAGAGCAAGCCCAAAGTCAGTTTGGTTTTTTAATGAATGCTTTTGAGTTTGGCGCCCCACCACATGCCGGTATTGCCTTTGGTTTTGATAGGTTGTGTTCTCTTTTTGGAGGCGAAAATAGCATACGAGATTTTATAGCTTTCCCTAAAAATAACTCTGGCAGAGACGTGATGATTGATGGTCCTAGTGAGATTGACCAAAAACAATTGGATGAGTTGCACATTGCCTTAAAAAAGTAGTTTTTTAAAAAGGTTGAAATTGTGTGGACTTTTTTCCTAGAAATAAGATTTCTTTTTATCTGGGCTGAGAGCATTGTTTCTGTTGGGTTTAGCTTTTTTTGGTTCGAACCAAACCTATATAAAAAGTGATTTTACCTAATTGGTCCTTTGAAATGTTTAAAGGATGGGTTATTTTTAACAACTAAATATAACGATTGATATGGCTTTAGACATTACTGGCAAAATTTTACAAATAATGCCAACCACAACAGGTACCAGCAAGGCTGGAAAAGACTGGGTTAAACAAGAATTTGTGCTAGAAACACAAGAGACCTATCCCAAAAAAATATGTATAGGTGTAATGGGTGATAAAACCCAAGAGCTTAAGAAATTTGTAACAGGAAACGAAGTAAAGGTTTCTTTGAACTTAGAATCGCGTGAGTACAATGGAAAATGGTATACCAATGTAAATGCATGGCGCATTGAAGCTGCAAGTGCGGGTTCTGCTGATTCATCACCTGGAGAAACTTATGTAGAGAATACAGAGGCTACTTCCAGTGCTGATGGTGGTTCAGACGATCTGCCATTCTAGTAATTAAATTACTTTGATAACTTATCTCCGCCATGCCGAGATAGATCAGGCAAAATGGGATCTATGCATGGAGCAATCCGTGAACTCTATGGTGTACGGATATAGTTGGTATTTAAATAATGTTTCGCCAGGCTGGGAAGGCTTGGTACTAGATGATTACCTTGCGGTGATGCCATTAACGGGTCGCCGCAAGTATTTTATTTACTATTTAAGTCAGCCTTTTTTTACCCAGCAATTGGGTGTTTTTTCAAAACAAAACATTACGCAGGAATTATTGCTTCACTTTCTAGCTGCAATCCCTAAAAAGTTTCGCTTCATAGAAATTCAGTTGAACGAGCAAAATCAGATACTTGATGACAAGCTAAAAGTTAAGAAAAGAAGGAATTACGTACTTGATTTAAATCGCAGTTACGAAAAAATAATAAAAGGTTATTCCTCTCAAGCTAAAAGAAACTTAAAAAATGCCCATAAAAGCAGTTTAGAGCTTAAAACAATTCCGGCAAAGGAAGTGGTTCAGTTTTATAAATTGCACAAGGCAGTTACTACAAAAGGTGTTAAGCAAACCGATTATGCAAATCTGCTTTCATTAATGGAGCAGGCTTTGGTTCATAGAAAAATATTGGCAAAAGGTGTTTACAGTAAATCTGGTGAATTGCTAGCTGCTGGAGCCTTTTTGGCACATAAAAATAGGTTGATTTTTTTAATTGGAAATGGTTCAGAAATGGGTAAAGAAATGGGTGCCATGACCATGTTAATGGATACCCTCATTTTTCAATTTGCCAATCATCAAATGGAGTTAGATTTTGAAGGTTCAGAAATAGAAGGCATAGCCAGATTTTTCAAAAGTTTTGGTGCCGAAAAAAGAAACTACTATAAGTTAAGAAAAAACAATTTGCCTTGGATTTTGAGGCTATTCAAAAATTGATTGTAACATCATGAAACTCGCTGCAATAGATATTGGTTCAAACGCTGTTCGCTTGCAAATTGTAAGAACAGTTGAAAATGATTCTTTAGAACGATTTAAAAAGGTGGAATTTGTGAGAATTCCTATTCGATTGGGCGACGATGCCTTTAAAGAAAAGCACATCAGCAAAGAAAAGAAACGAATTTTTGTAAAAGCTATGGCCGCATTTAAATTAACCATGGAGGCATTTGAAGTTGATTACTACATGGCTTGTGCTACTAGTGCTATGAGGGAAGCGAAAAATGGACAGAAAATAGTTGATAAAATTCAAGAATCATTTGGACTTAAAATAAACATCATTGATGGCAAACGAGAGAGTGAATTAATTTTAGGATCAATTGGCGATTTGTTTGAACCTAAAAAAAATTACCTCACCATTGATGTTGGGGGAGGCTCAACAGAAATGACTGTTATTTCGGATCAAAAAGTCATCAATTCTGTTTCGTTTGATATTGGTACAGTAAGGATGATGGATGGCGCGGTTAAAGCAAAAACTTGGCAAACTATAGAACATTGGGTGAAGCACAAAACCGCAGGATTGGATCATATAAATGCAGTGGTTACAAGCGGCACTATCAATAAAATATTTGGCATCTTGAAACAAGACAATGGAAAGCTTACTTTTACCATTAATCAGTTAAAAGACTTTCATCGCAAGGTTAGTAAAATGTCACTCCAAGAGCGAATGGATGTTTATAAGTTAAATCCAGATAGGGCAGATATCATTGATGTTTCTGCAGATATTTATTTACGTATCTTAAATTGGGCTAATATCGAAATCATTCTCAGCCCAGATAATACCGGCCTAAAAGATGGCATCCTTAACGAACTCTACAACAAATACGCTATTTAATTTTTTTTGCCACCAAGGCACAAAGACACCAAGGTTTTATTTTAATTAATAAAGGTAATTTTTGCCACCAAGGTCTCAAGGCACAAAGTTTTTATTTTACCTAATAATTGGTATAAAACTTTTGGTTTAAAAAGGAATGTTTTTTCTCTGTGCCTTGGGGCCTTGGTGGCAAAAAAAAGCACGAAGAAATTAATCTCCGTGCCTTAGAGCCTTAGTGGCAAAAAATTATTTTACGCCCATTAATTCAACGTCGAATATCAATGTGGCATTTGGTGGAATTACACCGCCAGCGCCATTGGCACCGTATGCCAATTCACTTGGGATAATCATGCGCATTTTGTCGCCAACTTTCATCAAGGCAATACCTTCATCCCAACCTTTGATTACTTGTGCTTGACCACAGCCAAAACTAATTGGTTCACCTCTTTCAATGGATGAATCAAATACGCGGCCATCCATGAAGTAACCAGTATAATGTACATCCACAGTTTTACCAACTTCTGCTTGTGCACCATCACCTTTTTTAATGATGATGTATTTTAAACCACTAGCAGTTGTTAAGGTATCTTTTCCTTTAACATCAAATGGCACAGCTTTAACTGGAGCTACTGCATCCAATACTTCAATATCAAAAATTAAGGTACTATTTGGTGGAATAGTGCCCATATCTCTATCGCCATAACCTATTGTAGGTGGAATGGTAAATACTGCTTTATCGCCAACATTTAACAAGCGCAAACCTTCATCCCAACCTCTAATAACTTGGCCAGCGCCAACCTTAAATGAAAACGGTTGGTTACGGTCTTTTGAGCTATCAAATTTAGTTCCGTTGGTTAATTTGCCTGTGTAATGCACAGAAACTTTGTCTCCAACTTCAACTTTTTTCCCTTTTCCTAATTCAGTAACTGTGTATTTAAGTCCTGTTGCTGTTGTGTATTCTTGGTTCACTTTAATGGTTCTTTTGGTATTCGATTTTTGCGATTGATTATTTTCCTTTTTTTCAGCAGGTTTTTTGCTTTTGTTTTGGGCAATGACAGGAATAGTAAGGGCTATACATGCCGCTAAAAATAATTTTTTTAACATATGATTAATCTACTTTAATAAGTTCAACGTCGAAAAGCAAAGTTGAGTATGGTGGAATTGGTCCACTACCTCTTGGTCCGTATCCTAAAGTCCATGGAATAATTAACTTCAATTTGTCGCCTTCTTTCATCAATTGAAAGCCTTCATCCCAACCAGCAATAACTTGGCCAGCCCCTACTGTAAAAGTAAATGCGGGATTACCTTCTTTGGTTTCATCAAAAACAATACCATCCAACAAAGAACCTCTATATTTAACTGTTACTTTATCCCCTTTTTTAACTGCTTTGCCATTACCTTTTTGGATAACTTGGTACTTCAACCCAGTGCTAGTAGTTTGTATGTCTTTTTGTCCACTCAAATAGTTGTTCAATGCGAGTGAATCTTTGATGATAAATTCATTATTTTGATCTTCAATTTTCTTTTGCATTTCTTGCGCATTGTAAATATCAATCAAGCTAGTGTAAAAGGTAATCATATCGCCAGGCTTAACCCCAGGAGGCAATCCTTCGCCAAAGTTGCCATAGAGGGTATCTGCCATTACCTTGAAAACAACACTGTCTCCTTTTTTCATCATTGCAAACACATCCTTCAAGGTAGGCTCACCTGCAGGGATATAATAAGGTTTGTCGTTTTTGTATGAATCAAATAAAGCTGAATCGTTTTTATCTAATACGCCCTTCATGTGAATGTGTAAATTATCTCCAGCTGCTACCATTCTTGCATCATCGCTGGTTTTAATAATTTTGTATTCAATTCCATTGGTTGTTTTTTCGAATCGGTTACAAGATGCAAGCATCAAGATTGCTGCAACTCCGGCTAACATTTTTTTCATGTTTTTTTATGTTTTATTATAATAAATTTTTGTATGTAATAAGGGCCTCTTTAAATTTTGTTTCTACCAATTCTATTGCATCCATGCTTTCGCCGCCTGCTGCATTGAAATGTCCGCCACCATTAAAATATTTTCTGGCAAATTCATTCGCTGGAAACGTATCTTTAGACCTAAAGCTCATTTTACGAGCCACTGTTCTATCAACAATCAAAACAGATAATTTCATTCCGGTTATTGAAAGACCATAATTTACCAAGCCTTCACTGTCGCCAGTAATGATTTGAAAACGCTTTAAATCTTCGGCTGTTACAACAATTAACGCGGTGCTATACTCTTTTAATATTTGTAGCCTTTCACTCAAACAAAAGCCAATAAACCTGGTTCTACTTTCAGAGTAATTATCATATATAGCTTCAAAAATTCTATTCGATTTGGCTCCTTTTTCTAGCAGTACGGCCGCAACTCTGTGTGTGGTTGCAGTTGTTGAAGGATGTTTAAAAGAAGCTGTATCGGTCATGATACCAGCATACAAACAACTAGCAATGGCCTCATCAATTAAATCTAAATGTCCCATTATTTCAATCAACCAAAATATGAGTTCTGAGGTAGAACTTGCCTTTGTAGTCCAGAGCCTGTAATCTTCAAATCCTTCAGGCTCTAAATGGTGGTCGATTAATACTTTTTCTGCGTTTGATTCGGCCACCAATTTCCCCAGGTTGTTGATCCTTTTTAGGGCATTGAAATCTAAACAAAATATCAAATCAGCAGAGGCTACTAATTCAGCACTTTTATCCTCAAATTCCTCAAAATTAACTACCTCGTTTTCTTTTGGCATCCATTTTAAGAAATCACCATAATCAGTTGGAGTAACTACATGTGAGTTAATACCTAACTTAAGAAAATAATGATGTAAGCCCAAAGAAGAGCCCAATGCGTCTGCATCTGGTTTGTGGTGAGTGGTAATAACCACCCTTGGTTTCACAGATGCTGTTAGCAGCGGTTTTAGCTCGGCAATATTATTTAGTTTTTTCAAATCGGGTGCAAATATCTAACAATGAAAGCTTTTAATAATCATCTTTCAAAAAAAGTTTATAAAAAATTACTTTGGCTTGTTTTAAGATGATTTTTGTGTAAGTGTCAGTTAATTAGAATTTTAGCTCATTACTTGTATTACACTTTGGGTTTTATATAATTTTTCTTCCCATAAATATTAGCTGAGTAGAGTCTTGCTGAACCTAAAATTAGCAATAAATTCACATAAGCGATTAATTTTGCACCCCGATACAAAGAAGATTATGAGCAATATTACATTTACAATGATTAAACCGGATGGAGTAGCCAATGGCCACACCGGAAAAATTATCGACCAGATTTTAGAGGCTGGTTTTACCATTCAAGCTATGAAGTATGTGCGTCTTTCAAAAGAGACTGCAGGTAATTTCTATGCTGTACACCGCGAAAGAGGATTTTTTGGCGAATTAGTTGACTTTATGACAAGTGGAACCGTAGTTGCTGCTGTTTTGGTGAAAGAAAATGCAGTGGCAGATTTCAGAACTTTAATTGGTGCAACAGATCCTAAGAAAGCAGAGCCAGGCACTATCCGTGCACGTTTTGCAGAATCTATTGAAGCTAATACCGTTCATGGTAGCGATAGCGATGAAAACGCTGCCATTGAGGCTTCTTTCTTCTTCAGCGCTTTCGAAAGATTTTAAGAACAAAGAGTCCATAGCAGATAGAGCATAGACCATAGTTTTGAGCAGTGGGTAGAACTTAATTCTACATTACTTCTTGCTATGGTCTATGGTCCATCGACTATAGACTTTTTTTATTTTACTATCTTAAACTCTACCCTGCGGTTTTTTTGCCTGCCTTCAGGCGTTTTGTTATCTGCAATTGGTTTCTTTGAGCCAAATCCACTTGCTTTTAACCTACCAGCTGCTACCCCATTTGAGGTGATATATTTCTTCACAGCGTCTGCTCTTTCCTTACTCAATTTAGTATTTTTAGCAGCATTACCTACATTATCGGTATAGCCATTAATCTCAAGTTTATAATCTGGTTTAGCAACTAATAAGGCTGATAATTCTGCCAAACTTGCCAAAGATTTTGCGCTAATTTTAGCAGTGCCTGTTTCGAATTCCAGACTACTAAATGCCTCATTCAATACTTTCTTTTCCTCTACAGTTAATACCACTAAACTAGGATCTAATGCAGGGCATCCTGCGTTCTCAATGGTTCCAACTTCTGTTGGGCAATTATCATATTTATCGGCAATGCCATCTCCGTCTGTATCCGGGCAGCCAAATGTTGCGGCCGGACCAGCTTCAGAAGCACATTTATCATATTTATTGGCAATACCATCTCTATCATCATCTGGGCAGCCATTAAGAGCTACTGGTCCTGCAATACTTGGGCAGTCATCCGAGGCATCGGCTGTAGAGTCTTTGTCAGCATCTGGGCAACCTTTAGATATTAGGGTTCCAAATAAATTAGGGCAAGCATCTGCTTTGTCTAAAATGCCATCACCATCTCTATCTGGGCAACCATCTCTGCTAACCATTCCAGAATCTTCTGGGCATTTGTCGTATTTATCTGCAATACCATCATTGTCTTTGTCTGGGCAACCATTTAATTTTGCACTGCCTTTTTCATTCACACATGAGTCTTGCAAATCTTTCACACCGTCTCCATCAATATCTGGGCATCCATTTGCTGCAACTGTACCTTTAACATTTAAACATTCATCTTTATTATCAGGCACACTGTCGTTATCTGTATCAGGGCAACCATTAAACTTAATCAAACCTGGCACCTTTTTACAAGCATCTTTTCTATCAGGTACGCCATCATTGTCACGGTCAAATTTTGCACCAATATTAATATTAACGCCTACTCTAAAATTGGTATAGTGTGAGTTTAATTTCAAAGTGCCATCTAAAGGAGCCCAGCCCAAAAGGTTATCGGTTACCGTATAAATAGCCAAAGGCCCTAGGTTCAATACCAAGCCCGCCCCCACATTTTTATATTGGTCTCTAAAAATATTATAGTTTACTCTTAAGTCTAATAAACGCCAAATCCTTTGGGTGTAATTAATGCTTGCTCCTGGGTAAAATTTCCCTTTCCACATTTCTCCATAACCAACAAAACCAATACTTCCACTGTTAAAAAGATTGTATTGTAATCCAAAATACAATTTAGGACTAAAAGAGCTTCTATAAGCGCTAATAGGGTCTTGGTTAGGTTTAAAAAGCTCAATAACAGAATCCAATAAATTGTTAATGGTTGTTGAATCAATATTACTAGGATCGTCTGTGATAAAACCTTCAAATACAAATGTGGCTTTTTTACTATAACTTTTAGCTTCGTTCCAATTCATAAAACCCACGTCTAAAATACTTGCAGAAACACTCAAACGTTGGCTAACTTTATAGTTCATACCAAAATCAACAGAATAGCCAGAGCCAACTGGTTTATTGAAATAGTTTCTAGCAACGGCTGTAGGGTCTAATTTTGTTGTATTCATGATGCCATCTATTCTATCAACGCCAGCACCTCTCATTTCATAATCAGTAGTAGCTGTTAATCTTAAAGCGTTGTTATTGCCACTATCAGTCTTAAAAGTTGTTTCATTTCTTAACAACTCTCCATCATAATAACCAATATGGTATTTTCCTTTTATTCCCAAGGTAAGTTTTTCATTGATGTCTCTAGCATAAGATACGTACAAAGATGAGTAGGCCGAAACTTTTAACTCTATATCACTGATAGAAACATCTTTTCCAAAAGTATTGGCTGCATTTGCGTTCCCAAAATAAAGCATTGTTAGCAAATCTTTTGAAAATCCAAAGTTATGATTTAAGGTATTTTGTATGCCAAATGAAAAATAATTCTTTTTGATCCTAAATCCAAAAAACAAAGGATTTACCTCGTTGTAAATTTGTATGTTTTTTAGATTATATGCATCATTAGTTAAAATTTTATTTAAGGTTTGATCCGCAGTTTCATCCTTCCTGTATATATCATAGGCGGTTATTCCAGGTAAATATAAATGGTTGTAACTGTCAACCAACCCCAATGTAAAGGATTGCCTGGAGTTTATTGCTGGATTTAAAAAATTGGTTTGGCCTACACTTCTAAAATTGTAAAATGTAAGATTGGTTTGGGCATTAATTGAACCAACCAACAATAGTAAACTGATGAATAGAATTTTTTTCATGTTGTTAATATTTGGATCAGTAATTATTTGCTTTTGCCTAATTTATATTTCAATTTAACCTTTGCTGATATGCCAATTTTGGTTACATAATCAGAGTATATTTTTACAGGTTGACTACCATTGTTATAGGTTTTAATTTTCAATCTCACTACCATATTAACTAAGTTCTTTTGTCTAATGGCATCAAGTTTTACCTTTGCTAACCTAACATTGGTAACACTTGAACTGTTTTTAATGGTTCTTCCATTGGCATCTGGAATAGAAGATTGCATAAAGTTGCCAACTGCTATCGTATCCATAATTACAGTGTCTTTGTCGGCAAAAAACATATCTAACTCAACATCTAATGGAATAGCGTTGTCTAATTTTAAAATTAGGTCAACATATTCAATTGAATCAGTTCCTAATTTTGATTTTCCAATTACCCCATTTTTAATTTCAAATAATGGGTTTTCAGATGTTTGTTCAATTACTAAGTTATTTGTTTTTAAACTTAATGGCATTTCAATTTCATACCCTACAGCAATACCAGAGCCTTTAACAATAAAATCATTGTAACCAGTAAATCCAGCAGCGTTAATACTTGCTTTGCCTCCAAATGAAATCGTACTAGGTGGTAGGTTCAGCATTTTCACAAGATCAGAATTATTTTTATCAATTACCTTGGTATCATTGATTACCTGGCCCTTTTGCGCTAATGTAGGATAGCCTATCACAAATAGTGGAGCGTTCAAATTCTGCGAAGCACCTTTTGAAGATGTTCCCTTGGCATCTAATATAACAGTCACAGGCACGCCAATTGAATTGGATGTAAATATCTTAATTTTAGGATCGTCTAGTGGGAAGCCGCTGTCAAATTGATCCAAAAGGTCAAATGTTTGTTGAGTTGGTTCTATTACAATTTCTCTTGACCCTAAATACCCGTTTAATTCCTTAAATTTCAATATGCCAAAAGTAAAATTAGCATTCACATAGTTTGACGAGTCGAATGATTTCATTGTATTCGATGAAACAATTGCTGGCTCAACCTTTACTTGCATTTTATTGAATGGCTGATTTGGATCCAATGTTAAATCAAATAACACATTTGATAAGTCTATTTGTCCTGTTTTGGTTGTATTTTTTACAGAAATATCAATTGGTGGCATTGGACTACCATTTTTCATTGCTCCAACTATTGTAATCTTAATAGTTAATAATTCATCAATATTAGATGCAACTGAATAATTGATTACCCCACTTTCAAACTTTACATCTCTAATTCTTACAGTTGAATCATCAGCCTTGATGTCTATGTTTAAATTTTGGGCATTGATAGTTTGTGAGGGAAACACAGCAACTCCACCTGAGGATTTTAAATTTTTGACTTTTACATCAAAGGTTATTCCATCATTTAAATCTATTAAAACAGGACTAGAACTAGCAAAGGTTTTAAATATTGGTAATGAGTAGGCTAAATTGCTCGACAAGGTTGAACCTGCTAGGTTAATCGAGTCTTTTTTACTTGATCCCGCTGCAACATTTGTGTAAATCAATTGGCCAACTAAAGTTTGAAATGGAACAGTATTGAAAATATTAATTGTTACTTGATCTACGGTTACTTTTAGTTGATTTTTAAATTCCAATATCAAAAATCCACTGGCAATATTCACGCTCGAAAATTGAGTAGTGTTCAATTCTAATGCATTTACATTTACATTTTGATCATTGATAGCAGGGAAAATGGAGGTGGTTCCATTTGCAGTCTGTAATGCTGATTTGGTAGTTGATGAAAAGTTATCAGACATTTGACCTAAGGTCTGAGATTGGCTAATAGCCAGATCACTAATGCTAATTAAACCTAACTTATTGCTAATAATAACTGGATCTAATACTGGTATATTTACAAAGCTATCAACAGGAAAACTTGCAATCGAATCTTCGCGTATAATAAATCTGATGAAGCCATCCGGGTCATATACTATATTCGAATCTTCCTTGATGATATTGCTCATCTTCATTTCAACAATCGCTAAAGGAATCCCAAATTCTTGGCTTAGATTTATTTCATTAAACTTATCAAAATTGAGATCCTTTTTGCAGGCGTTTAAAAAGGCCACGGCAACTAAAATGAGTAGTAAATATTTTTTCAACATACTTATAATTTATTTAATTGAATGGCGGTTATTAATTAATTCGAATTCTTGATTGAAAACTTTCTTTACCCGAAACAACTTTTACTATATAGTCACCAGCACTTACCTTGTCTAGATGAAGCGGATAATTTCCTTGAATAGTTGACTCTATTTCCTTTTCTAGAATCAATTTTCCATTGATATCAAACACCATTACTTGTGCATCTTTAGATAAAGATTTTTCAAATTCAAGGTAAAGTAATCCATCATTTATTGGGTTTGGGTATGCCTTTAAAAATCCTGTTCCTTTAATCTTCAAAATACCTGTTGGGGCTAAAGTTTCTGTATTACCGATGGCAAAAGAATCTAAATAGTACAGTGATCCAATTGGTGATGAACTGTATTCAAAAATAGCAACATGATAAATTGTTTTTGGGTTCAAACCGTTTACAGTAACTGTGTTACTTGTATCGGATAAAACTACAAAAGAACCATCTGCGAGACTGTCGCCATTTCCAAATGTAGTAGAAGCCGTATAGTTATTTCCAATTTCTGGAGTTGCATCAACGGCTGCTCCTTTGCGCATGGCTACCAATCTCTTTTCTCCATTTCCAGCAATCCATGAAAATTGAACACTATTGGTATCCACTTTTGTGAAGCTAATGTTTTTAGAGGCAATAGTAGGGAAGTTTAAATCATTCAATGTTTTTTTTTCACCAATAGCAAAACCAGTACTTTGATAGTTGATGGTATAATTGCTTCCATTGAATTCAAGAATTGCAAAATGGTATTTTGTATTTGGCTCTAATCCACCCAAAGTAAATTGATTGCCTGTTCCTACATAAACAACCCTTTCATTTGGTGAAAGGTAAGAAGAGTTTCCATTAAAAGTATTGTCTGTTGAATAAGTTTCGCCATCTTTTCCAAGGGTTGATACGGCCTCATTTTTGCTAGCAATAACAACTCTGCCAGCACCATTGCCATTGCTCCAATTGAGTTGCATGCTTTCAATAGTAATATTGCTAAATGTTAAGGCAGTTGCACTATTGGTTGGCTCTGCAGCTAAGGTTAAAGTAGTTGAATTAGCTGTAGGGCCTGTTGCTAAAACACGTCTAAATTGGGCATCTCCATTGTATTCAAAAACTTTGAAATGGTAACCTGTGCCTGCTTTTAAATTACTTACTAAAATAGAATCTCCAACACCACTATAAATCACATAATTGCTGTTTCCAATATCGTCTCCAAATCCAAATTCAGCACTGGCATTATATGAATTGCTGTCTTCTGGAATTTGGTTCACGGCGCTCGTTTCTCTTCCAACTAAATATCTTCCTGATCCATTTCCTTTAGTCCATTTTACCATCATTTGATTGGTTCTAATATCAATAAATTGAATATTACTTGCTGCAATTGTTGGAGTGTTATAGCTTGCAATTGTTGTTTGATTTGACCTTGCAGGGTTAGTTGTTAAATAATTTGAATTTGTAGATAACCCATTATAGGTATAAACAGCATAATGATACATGGTGTTTGCATTGAGATTTCTTACATCAAAGCTTGTATCCGAACCATTGTATACAACATAATTATTTCCTAAACTTTGGCCTGAACCAAAATCATTATTAGCCGCAAGCGACAAGCCGTTGCTAGGAATAGTGTCTACTGCTGATCCTTGTTTTGCCAATACCACATAATAGGTTCCATTACCTTTGTTAAATCTTAAGGTCATTTTTATTGGGGTAATATTTGATACAGTTAAATTACTTGCAGGTATACTTGGCGTGGCAACATTTAAATTAACCACAGAAAAATTTGACTTGCCACTTGCTAGTCTGTATTGACCCCCTAAATATAATTGCGAGCCAATTTTATTAATGGTAGCAACAAAGCCTGAGATTGGTTTAATTGGAAAATTAATTTCATTAGAATTATTTGTGCTAAAACAGGTAAAGCCTATTGCTAGCGGCGTTGAAAAATCTCCACCTACATAAATCAAACCATTGTCGAATTGAATTGACTTAACAGCAGCATTTACTGATGGATTCCAGTTGCTCACGCTTGCATTTCCAGTATCAATTGCTGCCAAATAGTTTCTACTTGCGCTACCTATATTATTAAATAATCCTCCAATAAATATTTGAGACCCATTTGTTGAAATGGCTAATATATTTGAGTCTGGGTTTATATTCCAACTGCGCAAATTTCCATTAGCAGATAAATCAAATGAGGCAATGCGAGATCTGCTGTTTGATCCAATTAAACTGAAATTTCCAATGGCATACAATTGCGCTTGATTTAACAATAATTTAGAAACAGGACCATCAGCGTTTGGATTCCAAGTGCCAACTGCAGCGCTTGATGCATTAACCAATGCTAAGTTATTTCGGGTAGTTGTACCCAATTGATTAAAATTACCTGCCAAATAGATGCTATTCCCAAAAACCAAAGCATCTCTTATTGCGCCATCACTTTGAACATCCCATGCAGTTGGTGTACCATTTATTGTATCTATTATTGCAACGCCATTTCTACTTGCATTATTGATGAAATTGAAATCTCCAGCAATGAGTAATTGTGAACCTACCATTTCAAAATCATAAATTACCCCATTGATATCCATAGGCATGGATTGAGGAATACCCGTATTGTAATCAAGAACTGCAAAATTATTTACGCTACTTCCGCCAAAACTCGTAAACATGCCTCCAAATAACAGCGTATCTCCATTAGGTAAAATTGCATGGACCTGCTCATTTAAATTAGGTAAATTGCCTGTTAATGAGCCAGAGGATATATTAATGCTCGCCAAATAGTTTTTTGCATCAACACCAACAGAATGGAAATTACCTCCTGCATACAAGGTAGTACCACTAATCTTTATTGCATGAATCTCTGCATCAAATCCTGGGTTAAACGACGTTATAGCTTGGGTCAAAACGTTAATAGCTGCTATATGATTCCTTGATTCAATCCCTACTTGATAGAAATTACCTGCTATGTATAAATTGTTTCCAGAAAATGTCATATCAGCAATGCTACCTGCCACATCTGCTCTCCATGGTCTTATTAAATTATTGCTTGTATTAATAGAGGCCAAGTTCACCCTAGATTCTCCACCTATACTATCAAAATTTCCAGCTATAAAAAGTAGAGAGTCTTTAACTGCCAATGATTGCACAGAACCATTTACAATTATATTAAGTGCTTGCAAAGTTTTAGCGCTATTATAGGCAGCCAAAGAGCTTCTTGTAGAACCAGAAATGATTCCAAAGTTACCACCCACATATAAATTTCCATCGCCAACAGCTAAAGTAGTTACTTGTCCATCTGGATTTGGTGCAAAAGCAGATAAACTGTTATTTGATAGCTCAATAGCAGCAAATCCTAAACGCGCATTATTATTTACATTGTTAAATAATCCTACAAAATACAATACATTATTATTGATAGCAATTTTGTTTACAATACCATCTATTTGAAATTGAAAACTTAAGTCGACGCTTAAATTAGGGTTTAATTTAATGAGTGATTTATTTGAGCCACCATTAACAGAAAAATCGCCAGCTATGTAAGTGTTTCCAGCTACATCTTTTACCATTGATTTAATGGTGCCGTTGATTTTTAAACCTCCATTGATTATTTGAGAATTGCTATTTTTAAATGCCCCAAATGTTCCGTTGCTTGGACCAATATAGTTGAATTCGCCACCCACAAATAATTTATTGTTAAGTTTCAATGTGGCATTTACTTGTCCATTTGTTTCCCAATAATTATCAAGCACATTTTGTGATTTGGTGTTGAGTAAATTTAAAACCAATACCAAGCAAAGTAGTATTATTTTTTTCATAAGAAGTATGTAATAAAATTTATAACAAGGGCTGTAGGAAGCTACAGCCCTTCATTCAATTATTTGTTCAAAATTAATTTGTGGTTAGAAACCTCATTTCCTTTCAAAACTTGCAAAGTATAATAACCACTTTGTAGGTTTTCTAAATCAAATGTCTTTCTAATCACACCACTATCATAGCTCAAAGGCTCTACTTGGTAAACTATTTTTCCAGATAAATCAACTACAGTAAAACTAACATCTTGCTCAGTTTCATTGATCATTTCAAAATTCAGCAATCCGTTGCTTGGATTTGGCCAAATAGCACTGCCATCGAACTTTGAATAAGTTTTAACATTGTTTTCCATTGGCGGTGGTGCAGATATATTTGAAGCACTTGCCATGATATCTGCAATTTGTCCAGATGTCAGTGCTTTTTTATAAATCCTAACATCGTCTAAACCGCCATTCATATTATAACTATAAACAAAAGGACCAGATATAGATGTTCCTCCAGCTCCTATGTTATAACGTTTTCCACTTAAATTAAGTGGTGAATTTACCCATGCACCTATTGTTCCAGCAACACTGCCATTTAAATACACACGTGTTTGAATGCCGTTTTCATAAGTAAGTGCAACGTGCGCCCAAGTGCCATTTTGATAGACATAATTATAACTTCCTGCAAATCCAATTCCGTTTCCACTTGCATCAAATATTTGACCAGATACTCCTTGGTCTTTGTTTAGGATAAGGTTAAACGACATGCCATCTGCCGCATCAGTTGATATTAGGCATCTATCTATATAGTTTGTTCCAGTAAATCCAGTTACTTTAACCCAAGCCATTACAGTTAACTCATTTAAATTATTTAGAGTTCCATTGCTTGGAATCGTAAAATCAACTCTTCCATTTCCTGCAAAATTATACGCACTACCAGCTGTATTGTTTCTATCATTAATACCTGTAACAGTATTCGATCCACCTGTAGAAACTATCGTTCCATTGTAATTGTTGACGCTAAAATCATTGGCATTGCCATTAAATCTATGCCACGAAACTAAGTCTGCAGATGGGTCATTGTTTAATATTGCTCCAATATTATGAATAAATAAGTCCCAATTACCTGCTGGCAAGATTGGTTGTACTTTAGTAAGCACTTCAAAGCCACCAAACGAAGCCGATGCATTAAAATATCCTGAAATAAAAGTATTTGTAGGTGAAACAGCATAAATGCCTCTCGCCGCATCATCTAATGGTCCACCATATCTCCTAGCCACATTTAATAATCCAGTACCAGTATAAATGGCTGTATAAATATCTGAATTTCCTGAAGAGGTTAATATCTGACTGTCAAAATTAGCCTGCCCTCCAAAGCTTCCTGCCAAAATAATTTCACCGTTTGCTGCAATATCAACACTGGTTGCAATGTCTTGAGAAATACCTCCATGTTGTTTCGCCCATTGTACAGTTCCATTACTGCCATTTATTTTTGTTAGGAAACCATCAGTAATACCTAATGAAACCAAATTGGTTGATCCAAAACTAACTGTATTGCTAAATGCACCTACTAAATATAATATGCCATTGGCATCTATATCTAGACCCATAGCTCTATCTTCACCAGTACTACCATAATTATTGGCAAATTGTGGAGCGCCACTTGCATCGTATTTAACCAAAATAGCATCTGTTAAACCTGCAAATGTTGAGCTAGCTGTACCAAAAGTACCAGCACCTTTTATCTCTCCACAAATAAATACATTGTTGTTTTGGTCTGAGCCAATTCCAAATGCAAAATCATAACCGGTACTTCCACCACTTCTTGCCCAAGTAAGTGTTCCTGATGAGCTATACTTAGCAATTATTAAATCACTTTTCCCGCTAGTAGTTAATGTGGTAGTTGACCCTAGGAATGAAGTATTGCCAGAATGAAAACCTGCTGCTAAAATATTACCAGCGGCATCAATTGTCATAGCGTTTACTACATCCTGACTATCACTTCCAAAAGCTCTTACCCATTGCGGATCGCCCGCTGAGTTATATTTAGCAATAAATCCATCGTCTGAACCTACTGCTGTTACAGAGTAGGTATTAAAGAATGCTGTGCCTCTAAATGAACCCCCAATATAAGGATTACCAGATGCATCAATCACAACAGAAGATGCAGCCTCATCGCCACTACCACCGGCGGTTCTCAACCAAATTAAATCTCCAGTTGAATTGTATTTTGCTAGGAAAATATCATTGCCTGCTGCAGTTACAGTTGTTAAACCAAAGTTGGTATTACCTCTTATGGTTCCTGTAACATAAACATTGCCATTCGCATCTACCGCCAATGAACCAGCGGCATCAGTTTCTGAACCACCGGCGGTTCTTGGCCAACTTGGTGAAGCAGTTTTTACATTATAGGTGGCCGGTCCTAGTGTGCGATAGGCATAATCAGTAACTAAGGTTCCATTATTATAAGCTGAATTGTATTCATATATAGCAAAATGGTAAATTGTATAAGGCAATAATCCACTTATATCAATAGTAGAAGCAGATCCATTGTAAACAACTTTTTGTCCAGAACCTAAGTCGGTTCCTGCAGTGAAATCTGAATTTGCAGGGAAATTAACATTACCACTTGGCAACCAAGATACGGGTAATCCTTGTCTTGCAACAACCAATCTTTGTGAGCCATTTCCATTTGTCCATTTAAGTCGTATGGTGTTTTTAGATTCAATAGAATTTGGTGCACTCGCACTTAAGCTCGGTGCTTGTATACCAGGATCAGTAGTATAAGATCCTACTAATACTGTATTGCCCATATAAGCGGTAGATTTAGGGAAACCTCCTATTTCATTATATTCAATTACTACATAAGTATAATCTATGTTTGATAATAATCCAGAAATAATAGCGGTATTTCCATTTCCATTATATACCACCTTAGCATTAACAGATGTCCCATTCAAGGTTATTTGTGATGGCAATGGTGTGAAAGAACTAAAATTTGCATTGGCAGTATATACAGAACCATTGGTGGTAAATGCACCAGACACGCCATTGTAATTTCCTTGCACTGCTAATAATAATCTTTTGCTTCCGTTACCAGAAAGCCAACTAACTCTTGTTGTAGAAGGAGATAAGTTTTGGAACTGCATATTACTTGCAGAAAAGATAGGTGGAGCTGCAAGTAAAGGTGTTGAATTGCTGCTTGAAAGGTTACTTGCGCTGTATAAATAACCACAAAAGCCATTATAAGCAACACTCCAAATTTTAAAGTAATAGGTGGCACCTGGTGTTAAATTAGTTAAAGTTGTAGTGGTTCCATTCATAGCAATTGCAAAATTGCCTGATCCTAATGCCGCGGCTCCAAATACATTGCTTACACTATAACTTTGACCATCCTGTGGAATAAAATCAACTGGCGATCCTTCTTTAACAACAATTAAGTTTTGACCTGTGCTACCGGAACCCCAACTTACATCCATAGAAGTAGGGCTATTTATACTAGTAGTGATTCCAACCACCGGACTATTTGGTTTTGTGCAGGCCAAGGTGGTAGCTGATCCAGCAAGAAAATTACTGCCATATGTTGCGGTAAAACCCGTTCCATTGTATTCATAAACTCTAAAATAATAAGTAGTAGAAGCCATCAGATTTGTGTAATTCATAGCATTACCTGTACCTTCATAAATTACCGTTGCTCCTCCAATAATTGAGCCAACTGTATAACTATTGCCATTACTTGGTGCCGTAAAAGATGAGTTACTAGGTCTTGCTAATACAATTCTGCGCGCACCATTACCGCTTGTCCAATTTAAATTCATGCTCGAATATTGAATATTGCCAGCAATAAAATTAGATGCAGTCAAAGTAGGAGCATTGGAAGTGGTAAAATTTATAAAGCCCAAATTTTTATACTCTGGAATATTATAACTATTAGAAAAAGAACCTCCGTAAGAATATTGTGAATTGGCATAAACCAATGAATTGATTGAACCACTGCTCACAAAAGTTAATAGCGACGAAATGTTACCAGTTGAAATGTTCATAGATTGCAAACCAATACTGGTATTTCTATATGCGTATTCCACTGAGTTTGATCCAAATTTTTCCATTTTAACAATTTCATTATTCAAGTATGGATTGGTTAAACCCACCACATTGATATAATTAATATTGCCATTTGTGCTATTCATAATAGCCAAACCACAATCCTTGTTAAAGTTAGTTTGAGTAAAACCTCCCAAAAAGCTACCACAAATAGCTATTCTTGAAGCATCAATTTGTATAATATCTCTAACATAACTTTGGCCAGCTAAATTATTTGCTACTCTAGCATTAAAGGTAGAAATGATAGACCCACTATTGCCAATTACCATAGCTACCCTATTACTTGGCGTTGTAAAAGATCCACCAATATAAAGGTATCCGTTTATATACTTTGTTGCAAAAACAGCAGCATTAACATTGGCATTAAAGCCTGAAAGTAAAGTGGCCCCAGTTCCTATACTCAAGGCTCCTAAATACAACCTATTAAGCTGGCCTGCATTTAAAGGAGTAGATAGACTGGTAAAGTCGCCCCCAAGGTATAAATAAGAACCAAAACCATTCATAGTCATACTATAAATAGGACCATTTGCATTAATTTGTATCGAATTGTTTGCTACTCCACTAGTACCGTTAACCGCTAAAAATCTATTGCGCACCAATCCATTTGCCAAGGTAAATGAACCTCCAATAAATACATTTGTTCCATTTATTAAAATAGAATTCACCTCTCCATTGTCAATATTTGTTTCAAATACGGTTGGTAAACCCGTGCTTGTGTTTATTTGAGCTATCCTATTTTTCTTAACATATTCTACTTCTGTAAATGAGCCACAAGCAAAAATCGAGCTTATGTTATTAGCAATTCCATAAACCACATTGTTTGGGTTGGGTTTAAAACTGGTATTAATTATTGGGTTGGTAACTGAACTACTAGAATAATTAGCCAATCTGTTAATAGTTTGCCCATTAATAGCATTAAAGGCACCTCCAACAAATAAATTGCCATTAATAACCTCGAGCGCATATACACTCGAGTTTGGATTCGGTGTCCAACCAACATTTAACTGTCCTACAGATAAATTAACTAAAACCATATTAGTCCTAGTTAGATAACTAGAACTAATGCTATTTCTGCAAGAACTGAAACTGCCGCCAACAAAAAGATTATTTCCAGAAATGGCAAGCGCATTTATTTGCCCATTGAACATTGTTGTTAAGCTATGAACACCATTGGTGCTTAAATTTATACCTGCCAAATTTTGTCTCTGAGAACCATTTACAAAATTTAAATTAGCACCGCCAAAGAATAAGTTGCCATTAAAAAGTACCATTGAATAAATGGTAACATTATTTGAGGCGCTTGAGAGACTGCTGCTCCAAATGTTTGGGTTCCAAGAATTGTCCAAAAGTGCATTACTTGCCAAGTCGTATCTTACCAAGGGACGATAATTTATGCCATTAAAAAACCTACCACCCAGGTATAATTTGTTATTGTATATTTTAGCATCGTATATGGTTGCACTGTTAAATTGTTGGTTCCAACTGTCTTGCGCATTGGTACTCAAAATAATTCTTCGCGCGCCAAACAACCCTACTACGTAAGCAAAATTACCGTTTACTATTATTTTTTGAACTGTGCTGTTAATGGATTGATTTGTAATTGGCATTATGGCACCAGCCGCATTTACACGCACTAAATTACTAATACTTGGATTATTTATCATGGTGAAGCTACCACCAATAAAGAATCCTCCTGAGCCATCTGGGCATACAGTCCTAACTTCTCCAACTCCTCCTATTTGTGCAAACATACTTATTGTTACTCTACGTTTTGGTAGGAAAATGGGCTGCAAAGTGGTAGGATCTAATGCTAAAACTGGGCCAGTTTTAGCATTAATGGCAGTAAATGCACCACCAACATAAACATTGCTGCCGCTTACAACTTGTGTGTTTACAGCGCCATTAAATCTCAAATTACCATTCAATATGGTGGGGGTTTGGCTAAACAAATTAGCATTTAAACTGCTAAATAAAAGTAGTAAGAATAATTGTAAACTTTTTTTCATGACATTGATTTTAAGAACTTTAAAAAACAAATATAAAAACAAATATAAAAACAAATATGAAAATAATATAAAATAATTAATATCCAGGGGAAGAAAGAATTAGGTTAGCCGTCCGTATCTTTTTTGAATAGCGTCAATAGCGTTTAAATAGCTAAAATAAGGTTTATTTTTTTAAAGAATATTTCCCTCTTGGTCAATACATTGACCACCCAAAAAGTTGCCTTTTTTAAAAAACCTTCACCAAAATGTTATTTTGCAATGAAGCCACGCTTGGGATTCTCAGGTAGGTGTTCATTTGTGAATTTGGTACAACCTCAAGTTCAAAGTAAGAAACGCCATTGGGTAAAATACTTTGCATTTTTAGTGCCAATCGCTCGTTATTCCTTAAATAACCATCAATAATTTCAAGGAATGTAATACAGCATTGCACATCTTTCTCAAAGCCAACATAAACTTTGTATGGAGCTTTCAACTCCTCAGTTTGTGTAAAATTGTTTTTTTTTGCTAAAAATAACATTTGGGAGGTTCATGGTAATAAAATCATAGGACAAAAATAGGGTTGGGCTGCGTATTTTAGATTACCACCTATTCAACAATTCCTACCAATTACTAATTAAAAATTACAAAATTGTAAAGGATGCGCCTTCTTTTCCATCCTTTATTTCAATCCCGATTTTTTTCAATTGGTCTCTAATAAAATCAGAAGTAGCAAAGTCTTTTTTCGTTTTTGCATCAGCCCTCATGTCAATTATCATTTTCATGAGACCTTCCACTTTTTCTGTTCCGGCATCGTTTTCGTGCTTCAGGCCAAGAACATTGAAGGTAATCTCTTGCATGAATATGCTCAATTCAGACTTATCTGCAGCCGATAATTGTTCTTTGCCATCGTTTACCGAGTTAATTAACCTCACCGCATCAAATAGGTGGGCTAGGGCAATTGGGGTATTAAAATCCTCATTTAAAGCGGCATAAACATTTGATTTTATCTCAGGTACCGAGAAGCTTGAGCTTACATCGGTTTTAAGCTGCCCAATTATTTTTATGGCATTGAGTAGCCTGGCAAGTCCTTTTTCCGCTGCTTGCAAAGCATCATTCCTAAAATCTAGCGTACTCCTGTAATGTGCCTGCAACATAAAAAACCTTACCGTCATTGGGCTATAACCTTTATCCAGTAAAGCATGGTTCCCGCTAAACAACTCAGCAGGCAAAAAGGAATTGCCCAAACTCTTACTCATTTTTTGTCCGTTAACAGTAAGCATATTGGTATGAACCCAATACCTGGCTGGTTGTGTTTTATGACAGGCTAAATTTTGCGCTATTTCATTGGTATGGTGCGTAGGAACCAAATCCATTCCTCCTCCATGAATATCAAATTCATGGCCCAAATATTTACTACTCATGGCCGAACATTCTATGTGCCATCCAGGGAAACCCTCACCCCACGGACTTTCCCATTTCATTAAGTGCTCCGGTTTGGTCTTAATCCAAAGGGCAAAATCTAATCTGCCTTTTTTCTCATCCTGCCCGTCTAATTCCCTGGTATTGGTTAACAAATCATCCAAATTTCGATTAGATAGGGCAGTATAATTTTGCGCCTTTGAGAACTTTTCTACATCAAAATATATGGTTCCATTCACTTCATAAGCAAACCCATTTGAAATGATTTTTTTTGTCATTTCAATTTGTTCAATGATATGCCCTGTAGCTGTTGGTTCAATGCTTGGTGGTAAGGTGTTAAATTGGCGTAATACTTCATGAAAATCTAAGGTGTATTTTTGCACAATTTCCATGGGTTCAACTTGTTCTAGTTTTGCTTTTTTGGCAAACTTATCCTCCCCTTCATCTCTATCTCCTTCTAGGTGTCCGGCATCTGTGATGTTGCGAACATAACGCACTTTATAACCCAAATGTAACAAATACCTAAAAATTACATCGAACGAAATATAGGTTCGAGCATTACCCAAATGCGCATTACTATAGACAGTAGGCCCACAAACATACATGCCAATATAACCTTTGTGTATAGGTTCAAAAACCGATGTTTCTCTACTTAAGGTATTGTATATTTTTAAAACAGAATTCATGGTAATTAGCTAAAAGGCAAAAGTAATAATTTATTCGAATAAGCTTTCATAAACCTGCTCCCAATCTTCCCATCCCAAACTTGAATCAAAACTAGAATTGTGCCAAATAGAAATAAAATTACCATTTACTTTTTGAACCGACTCTTTTAATTGTTCAATTTTTTCCTTGGCTTGTTGTGGCGCTAATGCTAAACTATTCTTCAATGTTACGTCCATCACACAGGGCGAGTTCACTAATATATTTAAAGTACAATTTTTATGCAAATTAAATAGGTAGAAAGGTAATGAGGTAGACGCCCTAAAACCAACTGCTGTGGCATAAGCCATCGTATAATCCTCTGTTAGCTTATACTTAACCATCGTTTCATAGCTTTCTGGTACCTTAGCTTTTAAAAAGTGATGCCTACTTAATTTTGGTTCAAAATTGGTCAGTAACTTAAAGACTTGGTGCTCGTATAAATTGGCTTTACTTTGCAAACTTGCCTTATACGATGGGTGCATGCCAAGCCTGTTATTTGATAATAGTTTTTGAACCAAGTCCTTCATCTCCTCGCTTAAAGGCGAGATATTTTTATCATGACCTCCATAGTCTGCCAAGAGTAAAAAAAAGAGTGTTTCAATATTTTTTTTCTTTGCGGTCTGAACCAAAAAATCATAGGTATCATAAGGATCCTTTTTTGGTGCTACAAAACTATGTTTATCTGGTTTGCCTTTTAATAAAGACCCTGCAAATTTTCTAAGCAATGAGAAAAAACCATGACCTTTATATTTATAAGCAAAATCAATATCTATGGTATTCAATTGTTCAAACCCCTTGGTTTTAAAATGTATTTCAGGATATTGTTTTTTTAAGGTTTCGGCAAATAACTGTTGCCAATGGTCAACCAAAGGAAACTCCAAGAAGTTGTTTTCAAAGGCCAAACTATTATTCGGTTTGAACCTGTTATGCTCATCTTTTATAATGGGCAAATACTCTTCATACCTGCTCAATAAATAAAAACTTGCAGCAAATAAATCAAAACTTAAATAAGTTGTATGAATTTTGAAATCAGGAATATTCTCATGTGGCATTATATAGAATTGACTATGCCATTTTTTATCTTTTTGAACCGAAATTTTTTGCCCAACCAATGTTTCTTCAAACAACAATGGCACATATGGAATATTTAAGCATCCTTCAATAATAGTATTGCCATAATGAATTCGCTTATTATGCGATTTCATAAAATAATCAATGCTATCTGTTAACTTGTATGCTAGGCCAAGTCGGTGCAAAAGCAATTCATCTAAAATATATTTTACTCTTTCTGTGATGTGCGGAACAAAAACCAACATGTTACGAAGTTACTAAACTTATTTCTTGGAATAACGAATAACTTCTAAAATATTTCTTGGGTTCAAGGCCTTTAAAAATATTGGAAAACCCTCTCTTGGTTTGTAAATAATCAAGATGAAAAACATGGTAAAGTATGACCCAATTAATAAAGCGTATGCTGCACCCGTAATGCCCATTCTAGGAATTAAAATATATTCACTTGCCAATGTAAATGTGGCATTGATTAATTGCAAATAGAACAAGTATTTTTGCTCATGCATGGCCAACATCCACATGCCCCAAGCTGTTCCCCAAAAAATAGGTAGGCTCAGCCAGATATGTATTTTAAAAATATGTGGAGCTGCAGGAAATTTTGCACCATACAAAAAGCCAATCACCAAATCCCCAAAAATCATGCCTCCAGCTATAATGGTTAATGAGCCCCAAATCATTAAACTGTATAGTTGGGTCAATCGCTTTATTTGTAATTCTTTGTTGTCTCTATTGTTTACAATGCCCGGAAATACCGCCGCGCAAATTGCTACGGGTATAAAATAGCTGGCCTGACTAATTCTAGCTCCCGCACCATATTGGCCTACCTGCCCCATGTCTCTCAAAAATCTTGCAATTAAAATGGTATCGGCATTTTGATACAACATTTGCACAAAAGAGGAGAGTATGAGCGGTATGGCAAGGTATAAAAGCAGCTTGGCTTCCTTAAAATTAAATCGCCAATACCGAATCATTTGCCCTTCTTTTTTGTAAAAAACAAATTGGGTAAATGCCGCAAAACCCGCCTCAAATGCCGCCATGGTGGCAAACCATTCTAAGGGTGCTTTGATAAAAATAAACACCAATTTTATGATAGCAGAAACAAACAGCGTTATTACCTGAGATATGGCGGTAAACTTACCTTTTACCTCCGACTGAAAGTAGAAATCTATAACCGTAAATGATTGGAAAATAATAGAGATACTTAGCAGAAAAACGATAAAGGTAGTTTGAGGAGGATCACGCATCAATGAATAAAAGCACGCGCCACCCATAACAATTAAGGACCCTATAAAACGCATCCAAAAGGCGGTGCCAATAATTTCGTATTTATTTTTACCTCTGGTCAATAATTCTCGCACCACTAAGCTATCCAATCCTAAGGTAGAGAAAATTGTAAGTATGGCTATTACACCTAAACCATAGGTAATCACACCAAATTGTGCATCACCTAAATACCGTACAACAAGAACACCAACTAAAATACCTGAGATAACCCTGGCCGATTTCTCTAACAACATCCAAAAGGAATTGCTTACATAATTGTTCTTTTCTTTTGGATTTACTTCTTCCATTTTTACTTATTAAAATCGTTCATGGTAGCTGCCAAGCCACGTAATACAAAGCTTTCAACTGCCTGAACCGATTTGTTGATGAGTATAGGAATTTCCTTTAACTCTTCATTGTCCCATTTCCCTAACACAAATTCTACTTGCCTACCTTTTGCGTAATTGTTACCAATTCCAAAACGTAACCTCGGGTAATTTTGGGTCAGCAATAATTCTTGTATGCTTTTTAAACCATTGTGCCCGGCATCACTGCCATTGCCTCTAATTCTTATTTTATTAAAGCCAATGGCCAAATCATCCACCACCACAAACACATTTTCTACAGGTATTTTAAGAGCTTGCATCCAATAGCGCAATGCTTTTCCGCTTAGGTTCATATAGGTATTTGGTTTTATTACAACAACTTGTCTACCCCTCAACGAAAATTCGGCCAAATCTACATACCTATCAGGCTTAAAAATTTCTTTATATTTTTCTGCCAAAGCATCGGCCACATCAAAACCAATATTATGACGCGTATGCGCATACTCATCGCCAATATTGCCCAAGCCTACTATCAAATACTTCATTTAAGGCAAAAGTAGAGAAAATTGTCCATAGTCCATACGAGTCGATAGTCGATAGACCATGGTCCATTGCAAAGGCAGGAGTAAACCCTTAACACAAAATCACATGTTCCATATAAATTTGATTTGGTTTTATCATAAAAATCATGGTGACCCATTCGACAAGCTCAGGGTGACGACGTGGTCAT
>CANKQY010000032.1 GCA_947485745.1 Bacteroidota bacterium | reverse complement strand
CAGATAGATGCCTATTTTCGCAGATGGAGAGTTGGCAGAGTGGTCGATTGCGGCAGTCTTGAAAACTGTTGTCTGTTACAGGACCTGGGGTTCGAATCCCTAACTCTCCGCCGTCGCTCACTGAACCTTTAGTTTAGGTGAGTATTTTGAAGAACCGATCAGATTAAATCCTGGTCGGTTTTTTTATGCCCGCCAAGTTCGGTGAGCTATGGCGGAGAAACTCCGCCTTGGCTATGATCTGATTTGAAGCTTCCTCCAAGGATGGTGAAAATTTTGGTTAATCAGTTTAGAGAAGCTAATTAATTGAAATATAAGCCAAAGAGCTAGGAAATATTTTTAATGTTAAAACATATTGTTATTTCAATTATATTCGAGTTATGAAACAATTGCAAAAAAAGACTCCAATTACAGAAACACTCAGCTTATTTGAGCAAGTAGAAATTTCTGAAAGTTTGACCCAAGCTCCAGCAGTAAAATTACCCGAATTGCGGTTTAATATTGCCGAACAATTAAGTATTGCTTTACAGAATAGAGACAAGGATGCTCTGGGATTTTTGATTTCAGATAGCATGAAATCACACGACCTAAAAAACAAACATGCTTTTATTCAAAATTACTTATCATACTGTAAAACTTTAGAGCGCAAGCATGGCAAAATAATTGTTCAAACATTCAATGGTGCTTGTAATGTAGGCTTTTGCAGCCTTGGTAAAAAAGGAGTGACGGTTTCTGTAAACACCCAGCAAAACAATAAGCAGGTATGGAAATTTAACCTTATTTGGGACCTCGACAAAAATGGAAAAGTTGATTTAGGTAAATGCTTAAATATGAAAGTGAAGAGGGAGGATGTTTGATTGTAAGCCTTTAAATAGGATACGGTAATCGATACCTACGCAACAATTCATCAATGATTAAATATCTTATTAGGGCATCTTTATTTACTGACATATTTAACTCATTTAAAGGGTAAAGAATGTTTGCAACTTACAAAAAAAATAAAAGTACCTAGCTAATTCTATCTTTTGAACTGGCAAAAATCTTGACAAATAAATTTGCAAAAAAAAGCTTTCCACCGAGCCTAATAATACATATATAATGCATGTAGATATCTCATATTTGTATGGTAATAAAAGCAAGAATATGGCAGATTTAATGGAATACATGACCAAGGTTAGCAATAAAATTAAGGGTTCGGGCAGCATGGAAATTGCCATGAAAAGGTGTAAAAAATTAAATGCCAATCATGCATCGAGATTTCCAGCCTATTTTAAGGAAGAGGAGATGGTGCTCCTCTCATTTTTTGCGCATTTAGCTTTACAAGACAAAGCAGGACCATTTTTAAAGGAAATAGCAGAGTACTTTGAAATGGAGCGAGTGAAGGTTATATCCCTTGTGCCATTTTTGGAGAATTTACGTAGAAAAGGATTCTTAGCAAAATCTACTCCGCATAGAGCCACCGTGCAAGGGCTTAATAATTGCCATTACTATATTCCAAGTACAATTATGACAGATATTTCTATGAATACAATTAGCGATCCAATAGCTAACTTAAAAACCATTAGCATTAAGCAATTTATTCAATTGGCCAATAATATTATTCAAGAAAAACAAATTAGTGACATTAGCATGGAGGATTTAATTTATAAGATAAACATGCTAGCAGAAATAAATGAGGAGAATACATTGTGTATAAATTTTAGAAATCTATTTACGGGAAAAGACGGAGGATTAAATTATGGAAAACAAACACATGAATTTATTTTTTTATTGCTAATGTTGGATATCATTGTAAAGGGCGAAAACGAAATAAATTTAGATGATTTGATGGAAGGAATAGATGAGTTTAACAATGAATTTATAAATATCATAAGGCTATATGAGACAGGCAAACACATATTATTGGAAAGAAAATTTATTTCTCCCATAAAACGTTCGCTTAAGAAAAGTAGCAAATCATATGAACTAACCGAAGAAGGCCTAAATTATTTTTTAGGAGATGAAACAGAAAGCCTGATTAAAACAAGTGGTAATTTAGATTACCTTGAACCGAATGAAATAGAGGTGAAGAACCTATTTTTTGAAGGCGAGCAATTAGCGCAATTAAACACCCTAAACAAGCTTTTGGAAGAAGGCAAATTTGAAGCCAACAAAACTAAACTAACTCAGCGCTTTAAAGGAAATGGAGGCATAGCCATATTACTTCATGGGGCGCCAGGTACAGGTAAAACAGAATTTGTGAACCAATTGGCCAAACAGTGCAATCGATCTTTGCTAAAAGTCGACCTCTCGAATACAAAAAGTATGTGGTATGGCGAGAGTGAAAAATTAACCAAAGATATTTTTGCCACCTACAAAAAAACTTGTAAGAAAAACAATAACACCCCTATCCTATTTATAAATGAAGCCGATGGTTTATTAAGCAAACGTTTTCAGGTAGAACGAAGCATAGATCAAACTAGCAATACCATTCAAAATATTATATTAGAGGAAATAGAACAATTTGAAGGCATATTAATTGCCACCACCAATTTGATGGTTAATTTAGACCCTGCCTTTAACCGCCGCTTTTTAATGAAGATTAAATTTGATACTCCTGGAGCGGCAGTTAGGGAACAAATATGGAAAAATGTGCTACCAGAATTAGCCAACCAACAAGCTAATCATTTGGCACAAACCTATACCCTATCGCCAGCACAAATAGACAATGTGGCCAAAAAACTTGTATTAAAAGAGCTCATTGGCGAACCTACCGATCAAGCTGTTATAATAAATCTTTGCGAGGAAGAAAACGGTAAAGAAAACAAAAGATTGGGATTTGTTTAGGATGGAATCTTACAAATATATCCCTTAACTTAGGCTATATTATTAGTTTCAAGGAAGGCTTCTTTAATTTGGTTATTGACCATACTATTTTTAATCTTTATTTTTATTGCATAAATAGTATTTAAATTCATTAAGAACCCTTCCCCACCAACTTCATCATAACAGCAATATCAGGCATCATTTCTTTTTCTATAAAATCAGCATCGAAAATTACCTTCCCTTTAAAAGGTTCAACTATCAGGTTTAATTCTTCCTCCAAATCCTGACCAATATCCATAACCAATGTAAATGGAATATCTTTAATGGTAAAGTCTTTGTGGTGCATTAAAAAATCAACCTGCTTCATGATTTCGGCAGGAGTTAAATTTATGCATCCAGGTGTAGACATAATGAATTTTGAAAACACATCATATCCAAAAAAAAGGTTCACTATTCCATCTTGCACTGTTTGAACTTGTATTCTACTGAAGCAAACCAATTCTCTGGATTGACTTGGATAGCTGATTCCACTCATATTATTGTGCTTTTATTAAGTCAAAAATAGGCTTAATTTTTAAGTAAATAAATAAAAAAATTACTGAGAGCAATCATCTATATATATGAGTTGCACTATTGCATTAAATATATGATTTTAGAAAATGTATTGCTGCATTGCAAAAAAAGCGATCTATTAAAAAGCTTTTATTTTTAATTTCGCCGATTGGCTCAAACAATAAATACCCATAACTAAACCCTAAATAAAATAGGTTTGGTTATGGGTATAATACTAATTATTGAAAACTTATATTACTAAACTAGCCACAAGCTTAAAAAGACCAAATTAATTTTGAATAGCAACTGTTTCTTGGTTGAAAATGTTACTAGATTTAGGCTAAATCATCTCTTTTGCTATTAGCAGTTGTGATTAGTTTTTTTCGGTCAAGTTTATAATATTAGAATAAATAGAATCCATGTTGCCCAACCCAATGATTCCATTACTATAAGTTCTCCTTTTGCTTTTTTCTTGTAGCAACTTAGGTATTGAAGATCGTTGAATTGATCTTTATTTTTAGACATCATATAGGTTTGTTTACCTCTATCTGGTGTCGGGTCGGAAATTGCTGTTCCTATCATAGCAAATGGACCAAATAACATACCCAAGGCAAAGTGTCCACCTTTCTTACCATGATAATTTTCTGCATCAAGTGTTCCATTTAAACACTGATTCTGATCTCCATCAGCCATTGAAATATAGTCGGTATAAATCTTGTCTTCCTTATTCTCAAATTGAAGTGAAAATATTTCAGAGGCAGGTATGATATACTTATGACCGTTTGCTTTGAAAACAATATTACAGTCTTTGATTTTATTTACTTTACCCTCAAAAACCATCTTGTTGTTTAAAGTCAGAATGTCGCCCGCAAAAGCAACAATTACGAAAAGAGATGCAGTGATTGTCAATATAATTTTCTTCATTTTTATAATTTAAAATTTCCTACTCATATGGCTTTTCGGTTGCGCCCCGTTTTTTAGTGGTAGCTGGACTCCACTATTGTTTAATTATTATGGCTTTTATTTTAATAGGCATGTTCCTTTGTCTTACTTAATAAATTTAACCAGATTAGCCTTAATATTATCGTACTCTTCTTGAGTTATTATACCTAAACCTAGTTTGTCTTTTGCCTTTTTTAGTTGTTCTAATGCATCATCACTCGACAATCCAAAGCCTCTCACTTCCCCGGTGGCTAATGCATTTTCAAACTGAATAGTATAGTTTGAAAGGCCTGTTAATCCTTTGGTTCTAAAAGCCACTGAATAACCTGCTCGCTTATTTCCTGCGACATATATTTTCTTAATTTCGGTTTCGGTACCACTAGAAGCTGCTGTGAGGTTGGTTATGGGTAATAATATTCCATCGCCTTCTGTAATATATGCAAAGGTTTTATTTGATGAAGGAACACCAATTTTGAGCCGGTTGCCTATTTTATAAACAGCGCCATCGCTCCCAAGATAAGAGGTGAATTCGCCTCGCTGTGCCGTCGCTAAATCTGAATGTTTTATTTCTTGGGCCAACAAGATAGGTGCGCAAAGAGTAAATAGAAATACTGCTATTAATTTATGTTTCATGAAGGATAAATATTTATTAGATAACAAAGGAATAATTTGCTTTTGACAAATTGGGTCAACCATATAGTGATACTATTACAATTGACTCTAGTTGTCAAACTATTTTCAATTCATGTTCAATCAAAATAAAATTGATAGGCTATTTCAACTGCCACAAGCGCTTAGCAGAATAACAATAGAAACTTTTACAAAATAACGCAGGTTTATTCAATGAAAGTTTTCCATACCATATAAGCAAATGCCATTGGTATGCTGAATATAAAGAAGAAACTAAGCATACAGCCTCTGCTGGTTTTGTTATACACTTTATTGTACATGGCTTTCTTAGGGTCAGTGATCCAGCCCATGCCTTTAGGGGCTTTGACTCCTAAGTTGTGGCGAATAACACGCTTGACCGAAGTGCGAGCGGCAATTCGTTTATTAAGATTGGGTATGCGGAATCCAAATTTCATTTATAGGTAATGTTTATTTAAAATCTATCTTCTCAAAATACGCTTTACCAAATGAGAAATGGATTGATTTTTTATGTTTAAATATACCAAACTATGGATATCAGTTCCAATCTCAACTGTCTGTTCCATTTCTTTCATCATTCTTAATTTTAGAGTTCGACAAATATGTAATAAATAGGGAACTAATGACCTTACTCATTAATATTTAATTAAATAATCTCGACAATTAAGGTCAAAATGCTAAATTCAGGTGACACTTGGGTAAAAAGATAGTTTTACAGAAATGGGATTTACCCCAAACACTGCTCCCGCAAAAGTTTCATGTAGGCATAGCCTTTGTCTCTGGCAAATTGAATGTTGCGCTCCGGAATGCCATCTGGGTCGGGATATTTTTCGAGGGCTATGTCCATGCTCGATTCGCGAAGAATGTGCAGCATTGGATAGATGGACCGATTGGTGTAATTGGCGGCATCTTGTTCATTTGAGCCGGCAAAAAGGTATAGCGGATGGAAGCTGGCCATTTGATAGATGCCTTCATAATCATTCTCAAATAACAAATCTTCGGCATCATCTACCATCGCTAAATAATCTTCAAAATTTGTATAGGCGTGCGGAAACAAAAGAATGGTTGTTTCAATTTGTGGATGCTCGTCTAGTCGCACAAACTCTGCTTGTATGGCTGCTAAATCCATGGTTAGGCTTCCTTTTTCGGCCACCTCGTAATGAATGGTTTTGTTTTTTACTTCCTTGGCAGCAAAAGGACAAAAATTGGCGCCTATCACAACATCTAATACCCACTTTTGGGTTTGTTGTATCATTGTTTCATTGCTTGGTAATTCCATCATTTTTTTGCTTAAACTTTTCATTTAGCAAAATGATGCCATTTGATTAAGGGTATTTCTAACTTAGTCTTGGAGCATTTCATTTGAAATACTTTTGAAATTTAAGTATTTTCCATTAATTATATTTCAATTCGTATTTTGCAACTAATAAAGTAAAGGTCCTATCAAAAAGAAAAGCATTCATTACCTGAGTCATGGCAAGCAAATAACTGGCGGTTATTTGCATGAAAAACACTTGGCAGAAAACCTTTATAAAGCGTTAGGTTCAGACCGTTTTATTTATAAAGAATTAAGGCAATGGAAACATTTTGAAACCATTGCCACTCAATTTAAATTATTTGTTTGGGCTTTTAAAAATGCCAATGCAGCGGTAAATGTTTGTGTGGCCCGCCTGGCCATTCCGGCAATTTTGAGGAACCTTTTTAATGAAAATAAAATAATTGTGGTTTGGCATTATTATGATACCAATGATGGTAAAAGTAAGTTCTTAAAAAACTGGTACCACGCCTTGGTCAATCTTGCAACTTGGATACCTAAAAAGAAACTTTGCTTTGTTGCAGTGTCGCCATTTTGGGAGCAATTCTTCCAAGACTATTTTGAGCTGAAGCAAGTACTTTTGTTTCCTAATTATTTTGACCCAATCATTTACTCTAACTATCAAAAAATAGCCAAGAAAAAGCAAATTCATTTGGGTCAAGAATCTTTTAAAAATAGTAGAGAGGTATTTAACCTAGCCAAGACATTAAGCGAACATGGTTACCTGTGTTACTTTAGCAGCAACGATCCTGCTAAAATGAAATTGCACACAGATTATGAGGTGAGGCATTTTGCCAATTTTGAGGAGTATTTAACAGAAATGGCTGCCTCAGAATACACGCTAGCCATGCCCTATGTTAATGAAGGCTGGAACAGGGTTGCCCATGAAAGTTTGTTGGTGGGCACTCAAGTTATTGGTTTTGATAAAGGTGGCCTTGGCGATTTATTAAAAGGGGCTAATGCATTTTTGGTTGGCGAAATTGAATATACAAATACAGCAAATGAAAATTATGGAAAAACAATTATTGAATCGCCCAGTAGTATAATAGAACAAGTTTTAACAATTATTCTCTCCAACAAACAAAAGCCAATAAACCTTGGCTTTTTGAAAGAATTTGAAATGGATAAAACAGGAAAGGCCTTGGTACCATTATTGGATTGGTGCAGAAAAAAAATAACTTGACAAAATACAAAAATTATTGTATTTTTGACGGGTATTAAAATGAAAACATATAAAAAAACTAGGAAAAAGCCTCTTGAAACAAAAATAACCACCCAAAATTTGGTTCAAGAAAAGTTAGCTGTATATCCAATTACACCCAGCTCACCAGAAGCACTGGCTGCCCTTTGGTTGGGTATTGCTACCCCCCTCAATAATGAATTGAAATTTATTGAAGCCACAAGGGCTGGCATCAAAAAAGAAGCCCTCGTTTTATTGTCGAAAAAAATGGGTTTAGATTTAACCGCCCTTTGCCACATACTTCACATAAGTACCAGAACTTTCCAGCGCCTACCAGAAGAAGCTGTTCTTGATGTTTTTTCATCTGAGCAAGCCATAGAAATGGCCATGGTTTTGGCAAAAGCTACTCAACTTTTTCAGAATGAAACCGCTATTCGTCAATGGTTACATACACCCATCTATTCATTAAATGGCAATACGCCCGTTTCAATTCTAGATACTGGCTTTGGCGTTAAATTGGTTATGCAAACACTAGGTAGATTAGAGCAAGGTGTATTTGCTTAATGGAGGTTTTTAGGATCACAAAAAAAGAATATGCCTCCGACCTAAGCGGATTAGGTGCCAAAACATTTGGTGGCAGGTGGAATTCGGTTGGCACTTCTATGGTTTATACGAGTAGTCATGCCTCATTAGCCGCTTTAGAACTGGCATGCCACAGCGGTGGTGTTTTGGGCTTAAGAGATTTTATACTCACTTGTTTTTGGATCGAACCAAAAGCAACTATGGAAGAGTTAAGCCTTGAAACTTTACCAGTTGATTGGATAGAATATCCCTCCTCTTTGGAATGTGCTAAAATTGGTGATCAATGGATCAATAATTTTAGCTCCTTAATTTTAAAAGTGCCTTCTGCCATTATTCAGGAAGAAACAAACATTTTAATCAATCCATTGCACCCTCAGCTCCAAAAATTTATTCGTGTGAAGTGGGTAAAACCATTTACTTTCGATCCCAGATTAATCGCATAAAAATGATCCTATTCCCACATTGCAAAATTAACCTCGGGCTTAATATTGTTGCCAAAAGAAAAGATGGCTATCACAATTTAGAAACCTTATTTTACCCAATACCATTGTGCGATTCATTGGAGTTAGTTGCTGGCAATACCATCGGCGAAGATGATGCTGGAATTATTTCGGAAGGACTGAAAATTGAAGGCGATCCAAAAAATAATTTAATACTCAAGGCTTATTATTTATTGAAAGAAAAATATCCTTTACCTAGGGTAACTTTTTGTTTGTTAAAAACTATACCGATGGGCGCCGGACTTGGCGGCGGTTCTAGCGATGGTGCTTCTGCTATTCAATTACTGAACCAATATTTTAACTTGAACATACCTTTTGAAGAACAAATAAACTATGCCTCAAAATTGGGAAGTGATTGTGCTTATTTTTTATATGATGGAGCCTGTTTGGGAAGTGGCAGAGGTGAAATTCTTGAACCAATTAATTTTTCATTGAATGGCACTTGGATAGTTTTGGTGAAACCAAATCTACACATCAGCACTGCTGAAGCCTTTGCGAATATTAATACTCTTGGGCAAAATAATTTACAAAGCATTAAGGAAACTATCATCCGGCCTATACAACAATGGAAAGATAATTTAAAGAATGATTTTGAGGACTCCTTGTTTCCAAAATACCCGGAACTGAAAGAGATGAAAGACCAGCTTTATGCCAATGGGGCAATTTATGCCGCCATGAGTGGCAGTGGGTCAACCCTGTTTGGTTTATTTGATGCTGAACCAACAATAAAAGACCAATTTGGAGAACATTTTTATTGGCAAGGAATGCTAAATTGATACAGCTGCCATTGCATCATTTTCAATTAATCCATCGCGAAGTCTGATAATTCTTTTTGCCCTTTTGGCAATGTTTTCTTCATGCGTAACAATGATAACTGTGTTTCCTGCTTCATGAATTTTTTCTATGAGCTCCATAATTTCGTAGGAAGTTTTAGAATCTAAATTTCCTGTTGGTTCATCGGCTAATATAATAGAAGGACTATTTACCAGAGCTCTTGCAATAGCCACCCTTTGTCTTTGTCCGCCCGAAAGTTCGTTGGGCTTATGGTCCATCCTATCTCCTAAGCCAACGCTTTTTAGTGCATTTTCGGCTTTTATAATTCTATCCTTTTTAGAAACTCCGGCATAAACTAAGGGTAAAGCCACATTGTCTAGTGAAGTATTTCTGGCCAATAAATTAAAGGTTTGAAAAATGAAACCTATTTCCTTGTTTCTAATTTCTGCAAGCTCATTATCGGTCATGTTACTTACATCTGTACCATTGAGCCAATACTTGCCCCTACTAGGCGTATCTAAGCAACCAAGAATATTCATTAAGGTAGATTTACCAGAACCAGATGGTCCCATTAAGGCAACATACTCCCCTTTTTTTATTTGTAGATCCACCTCACGCAAGGCATTTACCTCCACATCTCCAATGCGATAGGTTTTACCTATTCCTTCAATATTAATTACTAAATCGGCCATTATAAATTATTGCTATTAGGAATATTCAACTGTTGCTTTTAAAATTTTGCTTTAAAATAAATAGGTTCAGGCAGCTTAAAATTTAATAAACAAAAGGTTTGCTTCCAAATTTAATACCCATTTTCATGCAATTTATTATTAATTACTTGAAAAACTTGTTCTTTCAACAACTCAATATCGTTTAGGGTCATGCCTTTGGTAGAAATAGGCTTGTGAACATATTGAGAGGCAAAGCCGGGCCTTCCTTCAAAAATACCTTGGTCTGGCATCAGTTTCCAATTTCCAATAATGGTAACAGGCAAAACTGAAATCTGTTTTTCGATGGCCATTCTGAAGGGACCATCTTTGAACTTAATCAATTTTGGCACTTGGTTAGAGATGGTTCCCTCTGGAAAAATGGCCATGCTGTGTCCTTCATCCAACCAATTTAAGGCCTTTCTATAAGCCAGTGCGCCCTTTCTTGGGTCTTTTCTATCTACTGCTATATCTATTGTTCTGAACCAAATGCCGAATAAAGGAATTCTTTCTAGCTCAGCTTTGGCCATAAAATTGAAATAGAGATTGAGCTTAACAACTAATGTGATAATATCTATTTGTGAAGTATGGTTAGGAGCAATGATATAAGCTTGGCTTTTGTCTAATGGCACCTCATATTCTGTTTTGACCCTAATAAATGTAAGCCACAAAAGAAGCTTGCCCCAAATTTTGCGAACCAAATGGCCAAACCTGTAAAGCTTTGGATGGGAAAGGCCTAGACTAATAAATGGATACAGGAGAATAAACCAAATAACCACCCAAAGGCCAAAATAAATGGCATAAGCCGCTTTTACGGGATTTTTAGATAGTTTTAGCGCCACAGTTTAAATTATATTCCCCAAGTTTCAGGACTTTTTCTCCAAGTAGCAAGTACTTCTCTATCGGAGGCACTGACATAACCTTTTGCTACAGCTACCTCTATGAGTGTATCGTAATTACAAAGGGAAAAATAAGGGCAATTTGCATTTTCAAAATTTTGTTTAGCAGCGTTGAACCCATAGGTAAATATGCTTGCTAAACCCAAAACATTGGAACCATAACTCCTCAAAGCATCAATAGCTTGAAGGCTACTTTTACCAGTAGAAACTAAATCTTCAATTACCACAACGGGCACACCTGGCTGAATATCGCCCTCTACTTGCTTGCCCATTCCATGTTTTTTTGCTTCGGTTCTAACATAACCAAAAGGCAAATCCATGGCATCTGCAACCAATGCTCCGGGGGCAATGCCAGCTGTTGCCACTCCAACGATTCCGGCAACTGTAGGGTAATGATTCTTGATCTCTGCTGCTAACGCATTTTTAATAAAAGTTCTTATTTGGGGATGAGAAAGAGATAAACGATTATCACTGTAAATGGGAGATTTTAAACCTGAGGCCCAGGTAAAAGGATTTGTAGGTTGGAGCTTGATTGCTTTTATCTCTAACAAATATTCTGCTATCTTTGTAGCGTTCGATTCACTAATTTTCATGCCTACAAATGTATATATTTTTCATTAACGATAAACCTCTAGTTATTACAAGTTCTGAAGATATTGCTGCTCGTTTTCAACATTTACCCGTTGTTCAGTATCAAAGCGACTTGAATTTAATGGATATGGTAAGAAAAACGGAGGAGGCTACTCATAATGGTCTGCTTATATTATCTGAAGATCCAGCAGGATTGTTGTTGCTTTTTAAAGCTAATTTCACCACTATTTCTGCCGGTGGCGGAATAGTTTTTAACCAAAATGGCGAATTGCTGATTATGAAAAGGCTGGGTAAATGGGATTTGCCTAAAGGTAAAATTGATCCAGGAGAAACCATTTCGGAAGGTGCCATTAGGGAAGTTGAAGAAGAATGTGGTATAGATCAATTGCGGATAGAAAAGTTTTTAACCATTAGTTACCATACCTATAAATTGCAGGGACACCGATTTTTAAAAGCCACTCATTGGTATAAGATGAATACTGCTTTTATGGGCAAGCTAACACCTCAAGCGGAAGAAAGCATCACAGAGGTAAAATGGGTAAACTTAAATGAAATGGATATACAAGAGCTAGATACTTATGAATCTATTAGAGAAATTCTGATGATGTTAAAAATTGGCACTTAATACACCACTTCCTTTGGCACAAAAGCACCAGCTTCTCCCCCGTTTCTAATTAAATCGCGCACAACCGAAGAGCTTATGGGCGTAAAGGCTGGGTCGCACATCAAGAATACAGATTCTGCTTTGGGGTAAATGATTTTATTCATTTGAGCAATATTTTTTTCGTAGTCAAAATCTGCCATGTTTCTTATACCACGTAAGATGTATTGAGCGTTAATTTCGTCGCAGTAATCTACCGTTAAGCCCTCATAAATTTCGGCCCTAATTTTAGGCTCATTTTTATAAATCTCGGTAATCCATTGTATCCTTTTCTCCAATGGAAACAAGGTCGACTTACTACTATTATGCCCTATACCCACAACAATCTCGTCGAATAAAGGCAATGCTCTTTCAATGATATTTACATGTCCAATGGTAATTGGATCAAAAGTTCCTGGAAATAAGGCTATCTTTTTCATAACAGGTTAATTGGATCAAAAATAGTTAGTTTATTGTAAATATTGGCACTAATAAAATGAATTACCATCAGCTACTCTTGTTTAAAAAAGGAGAAGGTTGACTGACCATAATTTCGTTCGTCAAAAAAATGGGGCAAATGCGAAAGCTTCATCATAGTGGCATGTTCTAAAATTAGCCAACCACCCGGTTTGAGCATGTTATTGTTGAAGACCAATTCTGGTATTTCTGGAATTCTTGGCAAGGCATAAGGAGCATCTCCAAAAATGATATTGAATTGTTCTGAATTTTGTTTGAGGTATGTAAAAACATCTTGCTTGCGCGCTTCCATAGCTATAAAACCCAGTTTTGTAATGGTTTCTTTCATGAACTTAACGCAGCCAGGATGTTGATCAACACTGAGCACTGCAGAGGCATCTCTGCTAGAAAACTCATAACTGATATTGCCTGTGCCAGCAAATAAATCTAGAACACTGAGTTCACTTATAGTAAAATTATTTTCGAGGATATTGAACAAGCTTTCCTTTGCCCTATCAGTTGTTGGCCTAACAGGCAAACTAGGAGGTGCATGAAGAATGATCCCTTTTTTATTTCCGGCAATTATTCGCACAACAAGGCTGCAGATTCTGTGAAAAATTGTTGTTCGGCAAATTGTTTAAAGCTCAAAGGATAGGTAAAATTCTTAGGTTTAATACAATACTGAACCGAACGAACATACTTTGATATTAAGTTGGATAATTCGCTCATGTGAGCAGAATTTCCGTAAAGAACCACATCACAACTATGCGAAATCTGCAATTGCTCTGCTGCTGCCAGCATAAAATACACCACTTCTGTTTCCGTTTCAAAAGGAAAGGAATTGTAGAAACGGATATTGGTATCTAAGTTCAATATTTCAAAATACCCCGGGTGCAAATGCAAATGCAACTTATTTTTTGAATTCTCAAAAGCCTGAGATTCTACAGCCTTTATAAACAACAATGAGGCATGGTAAACATCTACCATAGGCATGTTGAACCTAATAAGCTTTAACAATTCATTTTTAACATTAAAAATTACTGCAGTTTGCTGTACATGCATTTTACAATAAAGCACTTGAGATTGGGGCTTTATTTTTTGGTTTAAGGCATAATAGGCCTCCGTTTCAACCACATTTAGCATTGATTCTGGCACTAGGGTGGCATTAGCAGAACTAATTACAACCTTTCTAACTTTAAACTTTAAGGCCAATTCCTCTTTTAAGGGAAGAATGGTTTTTAAATCATCATAGGATAAATGAAAGAAATTAGTATCCTCGGCAGTATAAATCGTTAATTGTAAAATCTGCTTATTTTTGGGATCAGCCACAACTGTACTGATGTGATTTGCCTCAAAAAAAATGGTGTGTTCAAGGCTTCCGTTTTCGGCAGGATTGTATAAATTATCTGAATAGGATTTTACGGTAATGGATTGCACTTGAATAGTTCTTACCTTCGCAAAGTAATAAAACCCTTTCAAAAAATAAAAAAGTGCAGCAATTTATCCCACAAAATCCAGATTTCGAGCAAATGATTGTCGAGAAAATGAAGGAAAACCATTTCCTGAATCACCTTGGATTTAAGACCTCAAGTATACAAGCCGGCCTTATTGAAGGCTCTTTAAAAATTGAAGAATACCACAAGCAACAAGTAGGCTTTTTGCATGGAGGTGTTACCGCCACACTAGTTGATTTAGTAGCTGGTTACGCCTGTTTTACCTTGGTTCAAAAAGAGCAATTAGTGGTAACTGCTGAAATGAAAATTTCTTATTTAAACCCAGGATTAGGTTCAATAGCATACTGCAAAGGATATGTAATCAAAGCTGGCCAAAAACTCTATTTTGCCGAGGCAGAAATATTTACCGAGAACAATAATAATTTAACCCTTATAGCCAAAGGTAGTGGCACCTATATGGTGATGTAACCCAAATATCCGCTAGGTTTATCTTTTTTAAGAAAAAATATTGGTACAATTGTGCTAGGCTAAATTTTACAGCCAATTTGAAAGGCGATGCCTGTTAGCAGCAATTTTATGGATTTAAACTCAATACTATTTCATTGAGGATTTTGTAATCTACTTTACCCTCATAAAACTTTGAATAAGCGCGGCTTCCTTTAATTATAATTGTTGCAGGAATGGCACCACTCCAATTTTCATCTACTAAATTAATCCACTTGTTGGGATTATTTTCATCCATAAAAACAACTTGGGTGCTAGCAATATTTTTTTTGATAAAAGGTACTAACTTGGTTTCAATTTGATTTTTAAAATCGTTGCTCACCAATATGATCTTTACTTTTTTGCCTTGATAAGCTAGGCCCAATTTTTCAAACTCAGGTATTTCAACTATACAAGGTTTGCACCAAGTGGCAAAAAAATTAATCACATAAATGGTATCAGATATGTTCGATTTCCATTCCAAAATCTGTGAACTTTTGATCATTGGAACGCTTTGTGCTTTCGCTGCAAATTGGTTCAAACCGAATAAAAGAATAACTAAAATACCTAGGATTTTCATCTTATAATTTTTCTCCAAAGGCTAAATCACCCGCATCGCCTAAACCTGGCACTATATAATAATTTTTGTCAAGTGATGGATCTACTGCCGCAATAAAGATAGCGGCTTCGGGCATGTGTTGTTGAATGTATGCTACCCCTTGCTGGCTGGCAATTAAACTTACCACAATTACTTTTGAAGGAGTGCCTTTAGCTAGCAAAGCTTTATAGGCCAAGAACATGCTGCGACCAGTGGCTAGCATGGGATCAATCAATATTAATATTCTATTTTGGATGGAAGGACTAGCCATGTACTCTACCACAATTTCAAACTCATGGTCGTTGGTGTGTTTCCTATACGCCGAAACAAAAGCATTATCGGCCTTATCAAAATAGTTTAAAAAGCCTTCATGTAATGTTAAGCCTGCTCTTAAAACATTGGCCAAAACAGGTGTGTTTGCTTGAACCAAACTATTATGAATGCCTAGAGGAGTTTGCACCTCCACCGATACTCTTGGCAAGTGCTTACTTACTTCATAAGCTAAAATTTCACCAATACGCACCACATTATTTCTAAATCGCGCCCTATCAGTTTGAATTTTTACATCTCTCAATTCTGCTAAAAAATCATCTATGATAGATGTTTGTTCCGTTAAAATATGCAACATATTATATTCCTTGTTATAGCACAAAGTTAAAGAAACTTCCTTTCTTTGTGTGTTGAAAAAAATTGACAAGAAATAGGTAATAAAAAAAGATGAAATTAAGTTTTTTAGGGGCAGCCAAGCAAGTTACTGGTAGTATGTATCTGCTCACATTAGATTCGGGGTATAAAATTTTAGTTGATTGTGGAATGGATTATGAGGTAAAAAAGAATCCAATTGAACATGCAAATTTATTTCCGTTTGAACCAATAACAATAGATTTAGTTCTGTTAACACACGCCCATATTGACCATTCGGGGAATTTACCTGCATTGGTTCACCATGGCTTTGGGGGCCACATAATTTGTACACCCGCCACGGCAGAGCTCACAGAATATTTGTTGTTTGATTCGGCCAATATTCAGTTCCATGATTACCGCAAAAAGTTGGGCAGAGCCAAAAAAGGAAGAAGAGATCATATTCCTAAACCACTGTTTTCGGAAAAAAATGTGAAACAAACTGTGGAGCAATTTTTGACGCTACCATTGGATAAAAACTTTCAGGTAAATGAGCAAGTATCTCTGAAGTTTGTGGAAGCAGGGCATTTGTTAGGAGCTGCCAGTATTGAGGTTACCGTAAACGAAAACGGCAAAACTACCAAAATTGGCTTTTCGGGCGACTTAGGCAGGATGAATAGTAAACTGGTTAGGAATGGAGAGTTTTTTGACTCGGTTGATTATTTGGTTACAGAATCAACTTATGGAGGCAGGAAGCATGTAAACAATGATTCTGCAGAAGATGAATTGTTGAAATACATTAACCGCACTTGCGTTGAATTTAGAGGCAGATTGGTGATACCCGCATTTAGTGTTGGCAGAACTCAGGCCATTGTTTTTACCATCAATCAACTAAAGAAAAAAGGCTTATTGCCCGGGTGGTTAAAGGTTTTTGTTGATAGTCCGCTAGCCATAAAAAGTACCCCAGTTTACGAAAAGCACGCCTATTTATTGAACCAGGAAGCACATACCTTTATGCGCGAGCATGGCAGCTTATTTAATTTTGAAGGCATTGAGTACCTAGACGGAAAAGACCAACATGAAGAATTGATGCAATATTCAGATGCTTGTGTAATTATTTCTGCAGCGGGCATGGTTGAAGGAGGTAGGATTCAAGAGCATGTGATGAACAACATTGAAAATCCATACTCTACTATTTTGATTGCTGGATTTTGCTCAGAAGGCACATTGGGTCATCGTTTGCTACAAGGACAATCAACCATTAGGATAAAGAACTTGGATAAAATGGTGTATGCACAAATAGCCAAAACAGATATTTTCAGCTCGCATCCCGACCATGATGAGGTGTTTCATTATATAGAGCAAACAGCGCTCAATAGCAATAAGAATGGCGGCAAATTGAAAAAGGTATTTTTGGTTCATGGCGAAGAGCCCCAGTTAATGGCCATGCAAAAATCTGTGGATGAAGCCCATTTAAGCATTGCTGTGATTCCAGATATGGAAGAAGAATTTATGTTGTAATGGTTAATTCTATTGGTTACATAGCAGCCTGCATTACCTTATTAAGTTGGACTATTGGCACATTTGCATTTACAAGGGCATCAAAAGAAAACAACCCAGCCAGTGTAAATAGAGTGAGGTTGTTGTATGCAGTTGTGTTTTTAAGCTTTTTGGTTGTAATTAGCTTGCAAATTAATCCCATTGAGTTATTTACCCAACTTAGCTTGGAGCAATATTTTTGGTTTGGATTATCTGGGTTTATTGGATTAACTTTAGGTGATTATTTGGCCTTTACAGCTTACAAAATATTGGGAGGCAGAAGAACTAGCCTTTTTAGTTGTTTCTCTCCAGGAGCAGCACTTTTGGCTGCCTATTTTTTAATTGGGGAGAACGTTAATTTCATTGGAATAATTGGAATGGCGGTTTCAATTTCAGGAATACTATTGCTTATCTTATCAAGAAAAGAACAAACCCATGTTGCCAATGAAGGAAGCAGCAGCTTTTGGAAAGGAATTATTTACGCTGCCTTGGGTGCAATATGCCAAGGCGTAGGATTGGTTTTAGCTAAAAAAGGATTTTTCCATTCTGTTGAAAATTTCAACCCCATATATGCCACTTGGATCAGGATGTTGGTAGCAACTATTTTTGTGTATTTGATTGGGGCATTTAAAATTAATTTATGGGTTGAATTTAAAACAATCACTTTCGATGCTACAAAAATAAAACCTGTATTAATTGGCACTTTGTTTGGACCAATAATAGGAGTAAGTTTTTCTATGCTGGCAGCAGCCAACTTAGAAGCCTCCGTGGTTCAAACACTTTTTTCTTTGTTACCAGTTTTTGTGCTTTTTGGAGCAGTTATCATTTTAAAAGAAAAAGTACCTATGAAATCATATTTAGCAGTATTGGTATCCATTATAGGTGTAATCATCCTTGTTTGGAGAAATGATTTTTAATTCAATAATCACCTATTAACTTTCAAATATATTTTTAATAGTTTCACAAAAATATTCAGATGACAAATTCAAACATAGCAGATATCTTAAAACTATATGCCGACCTCAGTGAATTGCATGGCGGAAATTCATTTAAGATAAAATCATTTGCCTCGGCATCTTTTAGAATAGACAAAATTAGCGAACCATTATTTGGCAAAAGCATGGCAGAACTGGAAGCCATAGAAGGCATAGGAAAAACCATTGCCCAAAAAATAAATGAAATTTTTACCACAGATTCCTTTAAAGAACTCACTGAACTGATAGATGCCACACCTGATGGGGTAAGAGAAATAATGCGCATCAAAGGCATAGGACCCAAAAAGGTGGCAATTATTTGGAAAGAAATGGGGGTTGAATCCATAGGTGAATTACTGTATGCTTGTAAAGAAAATAGGCTCGCACAATTCAAAGGTTTTGGTTTAAAAACCCAAGAAGCAGTTATAAAGCAAATAGATTTTATGTTTGCCAGTGCCGACAAATTTCATTATGCCAAAGCTTATGCCATTGCACAAAATTTAATTCAAAATATAAGAGATTTGGAATTTGTTGAACAAGCAGAACTAACAGGCGAAATACGAAGGAAACTGGAGATTTTAACGGGCATAGATTTATTGATTGCTACAACAGATGAAAGGTCGCTAAGAGATGAATTAGAAGTTGAAATTGCCTTTGAAATGGATGAGGATAAATTGTTGTTTCAAGGATATCCTGTTCGTTTATTTACCTGTTTACCAAATGACTTTGCTTACCAATTATTTATAACAACAGCAGTTGAAGGGCATATTAGCAAAATAAAAATGCGACTGCCTGAACCAAAAAAAGATTACTCAACTGAATTGGAAATATATGAAACAGCAGGCTTGCCGTTTGTAGCGCCTGAGTTGCGGGAAGATTTAGGCGAAGTTGAAAAGGCTCAAGATGGCAAACTGCCGCAACTCATTGAATATTCAAACCTAAGTGGACCATTGCACAATCATTCTACTTGGAGTGATGGCTTACATAGCATTGAAACCATGGCTATGTATTGCCTCAACAAAGGCTATCAATATTTAGGAATGGCAGACCATTCGAAAAGTGCATTTTATGCCAATGGCTTATCGGAAGAGCGGGTGCTATTACAGCAAAAAGAAATTGAAGGTTTGAACCAAAAATTAGCTGGCAGTTTCAAAATTTTTGCAGGCATTGAATGTGATATTTTATATGATGGCAACCTAGATTATGATACTGACATTTTAAAAACATTTGATTATGTGGTGGCCTCCATACACAGCGTGCTAAAAATGAATGAAGAAAAAGCCATGAGCAGGCTGATGAAGGCCATTGAAAACCCTTACACTACTATTTTGGGTCACCCCACCGGCCGCTTGTTATTGATGCGCGAAGGCTATCCCATTAACCACCATAAAATTATTGATGCCTGTGCCGCAAATGGGGTTATTATGGAGTTAAATGCAAATCCCTACAGATTAGATATGGATTGGCGATACATAGATTATGCTATCAACAAAGGCGTAATGATTAGCATCAATCCAGATGCGCATGAGGTAGAAGGATTCAATGACATGTTTTATGGTATTGAAGTGGCACGCAAAGGCGGCTTAAGCAAGGAAATGTGTTTCAACGCACAAAGTTTAGCGTTTATAGAAAACCATTTTGCTAACAAAAGAAAATAATTGAATGGCCCGAATAAAAGCAATAAATTGAAAATTTAAATTCTGAATGCAGAATTTCTTTTAGGACAGCTACCGCATCAAGAATATTTTACCTGTACCATTTACGAAGAAACTAGATTCTTCCTTGGCTTTGGTGGCTCTATTTTCAATATCATTGCCTTCAATTTTGGTATAAACTTGATAAAGGTATACGCCATTGGCTAATTTATCGCCATATTGATCGGTGCCGTCCCAAGCAAAATCGCTCACATTATTACCAATATGGATGTTTCCAAATTCTTCTTTTCTAATTTCCCTTACTATTTTTCCGTTAACCGTTAAAATACGCACCAATAATTGATCTGGCACCTTTGAACCCGTTAAAGTAAAAACAAAGCGCATTTGAGTGGTAAAAGGATTGGGATAAGGATAAAAATAACTGATCGTACTTTTATTGACAACAGTAAATACTACCTCATAATCTTTGGTGCCAGCCTTATTGCCACTGGCATCAAAAGACTGCACCTTTAAGGTATATTTACCATCTGCTAAGGTGCCAGGTTTATAGATAGCTTGAGCCAAGTTTTCTATATCTGTTCCTGGAATAAATTGAACCTGCGAACTGCTCATATTTACCCTCTCAAAACTACAGCTTAAGCATTTTCTTAAATACAATTCAAAGGTAGTTGTGTCCTTTTGGATCATGAAAGTATTTTTGTCTGTAGAGCTTATTCTAATGAAAGGACTTGGAGAAACAATGTCGTCGTTCATAATTTTTACCCCATCAAAAGTTACCTCCAAAAGAGGATTTCTTTTATCGGTTTGAACCACAAAATTTTTCTTGTAAAAATTATTAACAAAATTAGCTTCGGCTGCTGTTTTATTGGCATTTACATTTACCTGCAATGAGTTTACTCCAGACAAATTACTGCTATTGATTGCGGTATTCAATTGATATTGTTGCATGGTTAAAATAGGTGGCACTTTTTCCCACTTAGCAAAAGGTGTAGTTCTATTTTCAGCCATTACCTCAATTAAAGCATCAGTAGAATCTTTTAAATCGTTACCTAAGTTTATTATTGGTAATGATAACCTCAAGCTATCGCCTTGGTTCAATAAATCGGAATGAAAGGCATATTTTTTATTGATATCAATGGTTAGTTCTGGCGCGCCATCATAGGATACTTGCCAAAAATGAATTTGCTGGGGGGTGCGGTAATTGCTGTCCACAAAATTCATTTGCAATTTTAAGAATGGAAATTTCTTGGCATCTATGTTTGCTAAATTTAATTTGTTGGTAGAAATTCCGGTTAGCAATAAAGTGTCCTTTCCCAAAATGCTTGTACCATAAATATCTAACCACCACCTGCCAGATTTGATAGGATCTTCGTCTTGTAAAATTAAATTTAGCTCATGATATTTTGTGGCAGGACCAACCGCTGCAGAAACAAAACTTCCTGTATACCATTTGAGTTGGATATTCCTTTTTACTCTCAGGTATTTTTCATCTTGAGGATCATTTGGGGCAGGCGGCAAATTAGGGGCATATTGCAGCTCATTATTGGTAATGGTATCTTCTGCTGCCAAGCCTGGAGCCTCTCCTTTTTTGCCAATAACAGCCCAAGCTGTATTTGGATTCAAAACTTGTTGAACTTTTGCTGAACCTATTTTTGAAAATAGCTGTTTGGTGGCATTACTCCAATAAGGAATATTACTGCTATATCTTGAAAACATGGCAACATAATAACCATCGGGTACCGAATCTATTAACCTAACTAAATCTGCCTCTCCTTGAGGAGTATTGGTATTGAAAGGGTAATAACGAATGCTTTGGTCTTGTTTATTGGCTTGCACAAAGGCACAATTGAAAGGATAATTTGGCAACTCATAAGGGAAATCAACTTGAAAAGGCTCAAATACCAAAACTACCGTTCCCTGCGAAATACAAGAACCAACACCAGCATTGAGTAAATAAGGAATAATAACACCCATTCTACGGTGGTCGTACCTCCTATTTTCAATACCTAGCACCAATTCATTGTTGCTAAACTCCATCTTTTTTAAGCTATCATTAAAGGTAATGAAAGTTTTGGCACTGGCATTTTTAATTTGTTCAAAGCGCTGTTGGTGCCAGCCTTGAGGACCATTGGGCACATAAATAAAACTATTGGTGACCCAAATTCCACCTTCATTTTCTGGCAAATTTAGTTTAGCGCGCCAATAATATACGGTAGAATCTGGCCCTGTTAATTTGGCCTTCCAAGATGCCAAGTGGTCTGCTACTATTGGTCCGCTGTTTTGGAGATAGCTGCTAGTAGTGCTAAAAGCTAAACTGGTATCTATTTCAAAAATATAGGAAACCTGACTTACAAAAGGATTGAAATTTTGAATCCACATGGTAGCCGAATCTGTATTGATAATTTCATAGGGATGCGGCAACAAAGCCTGCACACCACTTCCCGGTAAAAAATAGGCTATGCTGGAATTGTTGTTGGCAAAACTTGATTCAGTTACTTTTTTACTCGCATTTATCTTTACATCAAAAGTATTTAGTCCAATATCTTTTTTAAATAACGGTTTGATCCAAACATAAAAAGTATCTTTGTTATAAGGCGATAAAACTATACTTAAAGGATATTCTTTGGTAGAATTATCAGGAAATTTTCTTGTAATGTTTACGGTTAAACTGTCGTTTTGGGCTTTACCTAAATTTTGAAGAATTATTCCAATTGCAAGGGAGTCGTTTTGAACCGATGCATTGTTTGGCGAAATGAATAAGCTTTCTTTACTAATTTCATAATCGGGCAATGCTGGCGCATATAAAACCATAGCAGGATCTCCTTGAAGAAGCAATTGCAGCGCATGTGAGCGGGCGAATGGTTCATTTCCGTTGGAGGTATTTTCTAGCGCTTTTTTTAGGTTCAAACCGAAAGGATTTCCATAACCTCCATGAGCAATTTGCTCGTAAACTTGGTTCATTTGATCTTCTAGGTTATTGGTAAAAGTTAAATTGGTATGAGCCAACCACGCAATGGCACCTTTATCATCAGCGCATAAATAATTCTTACCATATACCAGTCCAGTGCCAAGAGGATCAACATCATTGGCATTGCCAATGTTACAGCCATTGAAGTAAAAAAATGTTGGTTTATTATTAGGAACCAAATCATCTATGCCACCAAAATCTACATCCAAAACGGTGAGTGAACCATGACCATAAAAGGTCATCATATTCGTTCCATTATTTAGGTGAGATAAAACCTTTTCTTTTAATTTATCGGAAGTGGGTGCCGAATTATCTTTACCATAAGCCATCACATTTGCACCCACAGGTTTATCGGAAATTAAATTTCCCAATGAGGCTAATTTCTGCTTAAAATCTATCTGTTGACTTGAGCTGCTACCACCATTTAAATGCAAATAATCTTTGCGCCAAGCTTGTATAGAATCTGGATTGCTTTCATAGTAAATGAGCTTTTGTAAATAGCTATTTACCTCTGCGTTTGTGCTAGCCGGAATTCTACCGGTGGCAATGGAAGGAGCGCCACTGTTGCCTAAAAAGCCATTCGTGAATAAATTATCGGAGGAAGGAACGCCAAAAGCTGGCACCAAATTAAGTGCATTGGTTTCCCAACTTGTTTTCAATAAATTGTTTTGGTAACCTCTTCCTAAAAGCAATAAAAAATCGGGTGATTTTGTTTGCTTATCAAATAAATGGGCACAAAAATATTTGATGGCTAGCGGGTGATAATTACCATAAAAATAGTAATCACATAAATCTTCTATAAAAGCTAAATAAGTTTTATATTTTGCATTTCTATAATTGAAATAAGCTTGCGCCGAAGTGGTAAGTGCTTTGTTAGAAACGATTAAAAACTGATAGGAATTTTGTGGGTTTGGTGCCACAAAATTTACAGGTTTTACATTGCTTATGTATTGAATTATGGTTGCATCGGTGAGCACTAAATTTCTTGAACCATTGCTATTTGGAAACAAAGCCAAAGCATTACCAGCATTAATGGTTCCAATACTTCTTTTTTGATTTTTTAAGTCCCAAAATATCGGATTGTTGCCAGCAAAGTTATTGATTTGAACCAAAGTTTTCACACCAGTTTGAATAGAATTTAATTTGAGCAATTCCACTAAACCAGCAGATTGAACGGATTTTACATACGCTAACTGTATATACGAAACCCCAATAAAATCACTACCTACCGCTATATCATTGATTACCTCAACTATAATTTGAGTTGAATCGCCGAGTAAGGAATTACTGATGATTCTATTGAATTTTTGCTCACCATATCCTCTAAAAGTAGAATCTATGATTAAACTGCTTGAACCATTATTGGCTTGTACAAATATTTTTACGTGGTGATTCGGCGCATTGGTATTGCTTAAAAAGAAATCGGAAGCACCAATTAATTTAATTTCAATTGCAGCATTTTGTCCAATGGATACTTTGGGTGTTTTAAACGAAAATTTCCTAGATTGATTTTGACCAATCAAAGCACTCATCATTCCCTCAGCATCGCCATAATCTGAAATGTAATATTTTTCTATGGCTGGTAAAAATGCGCCATAAAAGTAATCCTCTTGAGGTACTATTTCTTGTATTACAGTATAGCTAGGTTCAGGCAAATAATTGTTATAATCATTATCTGTATAAGACAATATGCGCAAGGGCTGAACCAAACTGGTATCTGATAAAACGGTGAGAAAATAAACACCGGTATCAGAAAAAATACTCCTAAAAGTTTGAGGTTGCTCGGCGGCTGTTCTATAAATTTCTTTGTCGCCAAGGCCATCATTTGGTTCGGCATAAATTTCAATAAAATCTGCGGCATTGAAAACACCATCAGCGGCACCTTGAATGAATATTGGTTGTTCCACACCATTTTTAAACAATTGAAATTTGCGTGGATCTTTATTATTCCAAGAAAGCAATGCCAAAGAATCTATTCGATACAATCCCTTTTTGGTGATATTAAACTTAACGTATGGCTGGTAGGTTTTTATCCATTCAAAGCCATAGGTTTTTTGAGCCTTTATTTCAGTTTGAAAAAAGCAGCACAAAAACAGGAAAAATATAAACCTAAATACTTTGTTGTACAATTTCATCAAGCTAAATATCAAACCTTTGCAAAATAACTTTTTTGATTATAATTTTCACCTTCTAAAGCTAATATTACATTTTTATAACGATGAATTTAGCAATGGTATTGCACTATCTTATTAAAATTATCATTTAAAAATCGGAAGTCATAAAGTAATCGCATATTAGACCCCTTCGGGGTCGCATGTTTATAGAGAAATTAAATGCCATATATATGCGACCCCGAAGGGGTCGTATGTATCTTAATAAATATCAATAGCAATTACATTCTTTATAAGTAAATAAAGTACAGATACATTTTAGACAGCTTTCAAAAAATCTACTTATTTTTCTGCAAAATACTGAAAGAAATAGGGTATAGTTTCGATACCTTTATAATAGTTAAACAAGCCATAATGTTCGTTTGGAGAGTGCAAAGCATCGCTATCTAAACCAAATCCCATGAGTACAGATTTTAAACCAAGCTCTCTTTCAAATAAAGCAACAATAGGAATACTGCCTCCACCTCTTGTAGGAATTGGCTTTTTACCGTAAGTTTTTTCCATGGCTTTTTCGGCCGCTTTATAGGCATGCGAATCTGTTGGCGTTACAACAGGCTCGCCACCATGATGCGGTTTTACTATTACTGTTACCCCTTTAGGCGCAATACTTTCGAAATGATTTTTAAATAATTCTGTAATAGAATGTGAATCTTGATTAGGTACTAATCGCATACTTATTTTGGCAAAAGCTTTGGAAGGCAAAACAGTTTTTGCACCTTCGCCAATATAACCTCCCCAAATACCATTGCAATCTAGTGTTGGTCTGATCCCAGTGCGCTCCATTACATTGTAACCCGCCTCGCCCCATACTTCCGCTACATTGAGGTCCTTTTTATACTCATTTAAATCAAAAGGTGCCTTATTTAATTCGGCCCTTTCTTGGGCAGAAAGTTCTACTACTTTATCATAAAATCCAGGAATGGTGATATGGTTGTTTTCATCGTGCATGCTGGCAATCATTTTCGCCAAAATGTTAATGGGATTGGCAATTGCACCACCATAAACACCGCTGTGCAAATCGCGGTTTGGTCCGGTAACTTCTACTTCAATATAGCTTAAACCTCTTAAGCCACAATCTATGCTAGGCGTATCATTGGCCAAAATGGAAGTATCAGAAATGAGAACTACATCTGCCTTTAATTTTTCTTTATTGGCAATACAAAAAGGGCCTAAGTTGCTTGAACCCACTTCTTCTTCACCCTCAATCATAAATTTTACATTACAAGGCAAGGTATTATTGGCCATCATTGTTTCAAAAGCCTTCACATGCATGTAAACCTGACCTTTATCGTCGCAGGCACCACGGGCAAATATGGCACCATCAGGATGCACTGCTGTTTTACGAATAGTTGGTTCAAACGGAGGCGTATCCCATAAATCTAATGGAACTGCAGGTTGTACATCATAATGTCCGTAAACCAATACGGTAGGCAAACTAGGATCAATTATTTTCTCCCCGTAAACAATAGGATTACCGGCAGTTTCGCAAAGTTCAACCTTGTCGGCACCAGCTGCTATAAGTTTGTTTTTAATATAATTTGCTGCCTCAACAATATCATTGTGATAAGCCGGATCAGCACTAATAGAAGGGATACGTAATAATTCAAAAAGTTCATCTAAAAACTTTTGTTTGTTTTGGTCGAAATATTGGTTCAACATGAAATAGGTATTTTAAAATCCAAAAGTACCAAAATAATGCTAGCCTACAAGCTATTTGGCAGGAAAATACTTTTGAGAATGCTAATAATTATCTAATAAAGAAATGGTTAAGTCATTTCTGTGTGAATAATATTTTACAATAACTCTCAGCTTGCTACATAATAAAATTTCTTATGTTGAAATCTTAGTTCCTAACAAAAAGATTTCTTAGCCTACATTTGTTTGGTGGATTATTTAGAGACATTAAACCCCCCGCAAAGGGCGGCAGTAGAACAAATTGATGGGCCAGTAATGATTATTGCTGGGGCTGGTTCTGGCAAAACAAGGGTACTTACCTATAGAATTGTACACATGTTAAGGAATGGCGTTGATCCATTTCAGATATTATCGCTCACCTTTACCAACAAAGCTGCTAAAGAGATGCGTCATAGGATTTATGAGGCGGTAGGTTCTGAATCAAAAAATATTTGGATGGGCACTTTCCACAGTATTTTTTCGAGGATTTTAAGAAGTGAAAGTGAAAGAATTGGTTATCCTAGAAACTTTACCATTTACGATTCGGACGATAGCAAGAGCTTAATCAAAACCATTTTAGGGGAAATGAAATTGGATGATAAGCTGTATAAGCCATCTAATATGCTTGGACGAATTTCGGCTGCAAAAAACTTATTAATTACAGCCGAAGAATACCTTGGCAATAGTGAGTATTCAGAAAATGATACCAGCAGTGGCCGTCCAAAATTTGGTCAACTATTTAAAACTTACCAAGACAGGTGTTTTAGAGCTGGGGCCATGGATTTTGATGATTTATTGGTGAATACCCACAAGCTTTTTGCCAATCATTTAGATGTGTTAAACAAGTACCAGCACATGTTTAAGTACATCATGGTAGATGAGTTTCAAGACACCAACCATGCGCAATATATGATTATCAAAAAATTGGCTACCGTAAATGAAAACATTGCTGTGGTTGGTGATGATGCGCAGAGTATTTATGCCTTTAGAGGAGCCAATATTAAGAATATTTTGGGTTTTCAAAAAGACTTTCCAGATGTAAAAACTTTTAAACTAGAACAAAATTATAGAAGCACGCAAACCATTGTGAATGCGGCCTCAAGCGTTATTGAAAAAAATAGGGACCAAATAAAAAAGAAGGTTTGGACAGACAATGAACCAGGTGAAAGAATTAGGGTTTTTAAAGCTTTAACCGATAATGAAGAAGGCAAAATGGTGGCCTCGGCAATTTTTCAAGATAAAATGAATAGCCAAGCCATGAACAAAGATTTTGCCATTTTATATAGAACCAACGCCCAAAGTAGGTCGATGGAGGAAGCACTGCGAAAGCTCAATATTCCCTATAAAATTTATGGTGGCCTGTCTTTTTACCAAAGAAAGGAAGTGAAAGATTTATTGGGTTATTACAGAATTGTTTTGAACCCAAACGATGAAGAAGCCTTAAAAAGGGTGATTAATTATCCTACACGCGGTATTGGAAAAACAAGTTTAGAAAAACTAGCTGTTGTTGCAGACCAGCATAAAGTAAGTTTGTGGCAGGTAATGGAGCAAGTAAATCAAATTGGGTTCAAGAACATGAGTGCCATTGAAGACTTTGTAACCATGATAAAAAGTTTTCAGGCGATGCTTAATCGTAACGTTTACGAAGTAGCCATGCACATTGCAAAATCGAGTGGTGTATTGAAATCTTTGTACGAAGACAAAACGGTTGAAGGCATTGCTAGGTATGAAAATACAGAAGCATTGCTCAATGGTATTAAAGAGTTTAGTTTGGAAGACGGAGCTGATGAAGACGGCGTTGCAAGACCAAAAACCTTAGCTGATTTTATGGCTGATGTAGCTTTATTAACAAACGACGATAAAGACAAGGATCAAACCCAAGACCATGTAAGCTTAATGACCATACACTCTGCAAAAGGCTTGGAGTATAAATATGTGCATGTAGTAGGTCTGGAAGAGAATTTATTTCCTAGTCAGCTTAGCTTAAACAGCAGGCAAGAGTTGGAAGAAGAAAGGCGCTTGTTTTATGTGGCAATAACAAGGGCTATGAAAAAAGTAACCATTAGCTTTGCCACCAGTAGGTTTAAATTTGGCAATATTGTGAATGCTGAACCTAGTAGGTTTTTAACTGAATTAGACCCTCAATTTTTGCATTTCGAAAATGTATTTGGGCCAAGAGGACAGTTTAATGAGAAAGAACATGGCGCGCAAAAAAGCAGCGCAACCTTAAGCGGTTTACCTAAAAAAGCCCTTACTTTTAATAGGCCACAACCAAGAACTGCCGCAGTAACTCAGGCTCCGGTTGATCCAAATTTTGAAGCCGACGATACCTCCAATTTAGAAGCAGGAATGAAGGT
>CANKQY010000031.1 GCA_947485745.1 Bacteroidota bacterium | reverse complement strand
TTTACTTCATTAAATTTGATATTCTTAGATTATCCTTATAAAAATACAGAGCCTACCCTTTGGCGTTACAAACCAGTGTTTGATTGTTTTGCTGATATTATCTTATGCAGAGATCTTGATTCATTGCCTAACGAATTAGAGATTAAAGCTACCTATTATTTTATTGAAAACCCGAAATACTATATTCAAACACTCAGAACGCATACCAATCATAGGTTTCCAATTACTACAATTTTAGCTGGATTGAGTGCGTTTCGACCATTACAAATAAATCAGTTGAAAGGGAGTGATTTTGAAACATTTTATCATTCAAATAAATCGGATTCCTATGGGTTGGATCAAAGTGCTATTATCAAATTTTTTACAACAGATTCAAAATGGACCAAAAAGTTCTTTCTTGATTGTGCTATAAGCTCGCCAAACCAAAATCCTGGCAAGCCTCTTATACCCTGTATTTCATTGAAAGAAAATACGTATAAAAAAAAGAAAATCTCGGAAGAAATTCCAGAACCATTATTGAAGTTATTAAATAATACCACTGAATGGGGTGGCGAACCAATAGATTTTAGGGGAGAAAAATTGAAAAAGTTGTTGGATGTTGATCATGCTATGACCTCTAAATTAAAAGATTGCTTAGCTAACTGTTCATTGAACACTCAGATGTTCTACCAAATTTGAACCCTTATTGTGGTAAAATTATCAAGCATACAATCAAACAATAATTTGAACATTGACTATCCTAAAATATCAGTAATTATTCCAAATTACAATTATGGAGAATTTCTGGAGGAAGCAATTTTAAGTGTTTTGAACCAATCGTATAGTAATATTGAAATAATTGTAATAGATGGTGGAAGCAGTGATAATTCTGTGGATATTATTAAGAAATATCAATCCAACATTTTTTATTGGATAAGTGAAAAGGATAATGGTCAAACAGATGCAATAAATAAAGGTTTGAGTAAGGCAAATGGGGAGTATGTTTGTTATTTAAATTCTGATGATGCTTATGTTGGCAATGCTTTTGAGGAAATATTTAAAAAGGCAGCTTCACGCCAAGCAGATTTTATTTTCGGCAAAGTTTATGTGGGCAGGGATTTAAAAAATGTAACTATTCTTGGCTCGAACCGAAATGTTTTTAACTTAAAAAACTTAGTTCTTTTTTTTTACCATACAAACTATATCATTCCATCGCAAAGTGTGCTGATTAAAAAAAGTTTTCTTCTTAAGCATGGTATCCTAAACCTTAAAACAAATTTAAAATATTGCATGGATATGGATTGGTATTGTAGAATTTGGATGCACAACCCAATCAGTTTTAGGTATGAAGGGATTCACTCATTTTTTAGAATTCACCCAAAAACAAAAACTAAAAGTCAATCTGATTTGATGCGATATGAATCCATTGAGATAGCCTTGGCTTATTTGCCACAATTAGAGACAAAAGACCAAATGCGATTCTTTAAGTATTTGTTTCTATCAAAAATTATGCGAAAAATTTATCGACATAATATACAAGCAAATTTTTATTTAATGGTTAGTTTAATTAAAAGACTAGGCATAACAGGTATTTGGGATAGGCGCGTTTTGGGGATTTATAAACGCTCCATAATACCAATATTAAAACATTCAAATGGAACCGAGATTTCAGCATAAATTAAATTGGCTAAGTCAATTTTTTAATACGAGTAACATTGCCATTACTGGTGGCTACCATTATGGGAATCTTGGCGATATGGCAATGGGAATAAGCGTTAAAGAGTTTCTTGCCATGAAAGGAATTGGAGCCAATTTGCAAACTATTTACAATTTTAATTCATGGCCAAATAAGAAGTTCACCATTTTAGGTGGAGGTGCCATAGGGTATAAATACAGTTTGGATAAGGTACATAAAAAATTAAAGGGCGATTATGACAATCTTGGAATTCTAGGGGTAGATTTTAATGAGCCAACTTATCCAGATTATCTGCTAGAAATGCTTTCAAAAGCGGCTTTTGTAAGCACCAGAAGCCAGATTCAAAAGGATCAACTTAACGCCCTTTTAAATAAGCAAGACATTGTTTCGATACCTGATATAGCCTTTGCTTATAAGGTATCCTCTTTCAGCAAACTGAGAAGGAGTATAAATGAAAAAAAATATGCTCATAGGTTATTGATTAATATGGTTCCACTTTATGGCCAATTAAAAGGAGATATTTTAATTCCATCGAAGCAATACGAGCTAGAGCGACCAGAAATTATAAAAAACCATTCGGCTATTTTAGCATCCTATATAGAATTAATTCAATACCATGTAAACGAGGCTTTACGGAATAATATTGAAGTTATTCATATTCCATTTACACCATCTGATGAAGCATACGCTAAAGTGATTTTGAAGGATAAGAAAATTTTTCACCTACCCTATTCATCTAATCCTGAATCGCTTTTGTATAGAATTAACTCTACCGACCAATTCCTGTCTACTAGGTTTCATGCTACCCTATTTGGTATGCGTAGTGGAGCGAAGGTTTTACCTATTGCTTATGCGCATAAAAACGAAGAGTTATTAAAAGAACTTGGTTGGGGAACCAATGAATATTATCAATTAAACCAATTAGACACTAAGACTCATGGAACCTTAGAATTTAAACGTGTGGATGAAAACCTAATTGAAGCAAAAGAAATAGCTGCAGAAAAAGGGATTATGGCTTGTTTAAGTAAATTAAAATTAATCAATGATGGTGGAGAAGAATGAAATAGTTATTTCAATTATAATTCCCACTTATAATCGCAGGTGCGAATTACTAATTTGTTTGGATGCTTTGATGAAGCAAGTTCGCATTTCTGAAAATTTACAAATAGTAGTTTCAGATGATTCAAATAATTTGAATTTATCAAAGGAAATAGCATTAACCTACCCAGAAATTGATTATCAAATTGGTCCGCATAAAGGTCCAGCAGCGAATAGAAATTCAGCAGCAAAAAAAGCCAAAGGAAAATGGCTCATTTTTTTAGATGACGATTGCATTCCAAGTGAAAATTGGTTCAAGAATTATTACAAAGAAATACACCAAACAAAAGGAACAGTATTAGAAGGTAAAACCATTGTAAACAGGCAAAAGGAAAGATATGACGAAGTTGCCCCAATTAATTTGGATGGAGGAAAATTATGGTCGTGCAACTTTGCTATTCAAAAGAATCTGTTTTTAAGTTTGGACGGATTTGATGAAGGTTTTCTTTACACCACCATGGAAGACGTAGATTTTAAAGATAGGGTTAAACAACAAACTCAAATCACTTTCATAGCTGAATCGGTTGTTGTTCATCCTTGGAGAAAACGTATAGCATTTGCAAATTTCTTTGGTAGGTTAAAATCTCAAGCCTATTATTACCAAAAGCAAGGCACAAAAAACACCACTCGATTCCGAATTGATAGGACTAAAATATGGCTTACAGGCATATTTATGGAACTAGCTCAATTAGCTGGTTTTTCTTATAAAGGTTGGCGATGTTACCTTGATAAAGTATTGTTTAATTTTTGCATGATTTTCATTTAATGGAAAAATTAATTTATACAATTTTCTTTTTTATTCGAATGAAGTTGGCTGGACGGTTTTCTGGTAACCTTAGGAGAATACATTTACGTGTGCAAGGCATGGAAATTGGCGTAAATACTTATATTCCAAAGGTATTTATTACATGGCCACATCAAGTTAAAATTGGTTCAAATTGCAGATTGGAAAGAAACATTATTTTTAATTTTGACGGTATTTATCAGCCAGGTCCCAATATAATTATAGGCGATAACAACTTTATTGGAAATGGTGTTGAATTCAATATTCAGGCAAGGCTAACTATGGGTAATAGCTGCCTCATAGCTTCAGGAGTAAAGTTTATTGATCATGACCATGGCACAAAAAAAAGCGCTTATATAAAAAACCAACAAAGCAAAAAACAAGAGATCAAAATTGGAAATGATGTTTGGATTGGTGCAAATGCTATTATCTTGAAGGGCACCATTATTGAGGATGGGGCAATTATTGCTGCGGGGTCTGTAGTAAAAGGACACATTAACAGTATGGAAATTTGGGCTGGAGTTCCAGCAAAAAAAATAAAGGAAAGGTTGTGAAAATCGTATTTCTGTTAGGATGTCTTGAACCAAAAAAAAACGGAATTGCAGATTATTCCTATGCACTTTCTAAGCAATTGAATAAGCTGGGGCACTCCATTTACCTCATAGGTTGGAAAGATGAATACATTCCGGCTGGAACCTATGTGAATAAGGATTTAATGCTACGAATGTCGCCCACCCTAGGATCAAAGGAAAAGCAAGATTTATTAAAAGAAACACTCAAAAATTTCAATCCAGATTGGGTAAGCATTCAGTTTGTGACCTATTCGTTTCATAAAAAAGGATTACCTTTCAATTTAGGGATTACGTGGAGTTTTTTAAGTGCATATAAGGTTCATATCATGTTTCATGAACTTTGGGTGGAACCTACTAAAAGTTCAACCTTAGCAAATAGGTCGTTTTCTAAGTTGCAGGAATACCTTATTAAAAATTTCATCAAACAGATTGGACCATCGCTAATAACTACTAGCATTTTAAAATACCAAGAAATGCTCAAGCCAATAAAAACGAACTTATTGCCGCTATTTGGGAATATAGAAATAGCACACAAAAGAAATGAAATTATAAAAAATAAAAACCAAATCAAGGTTATTATTTTTGGCAATTTAACAAGCGATAAAGCTGGATTTGAGCAACAAATTATTTGCTTGAATAATTTATCTAATCAACTAAACAAACAAATTAAAATATTATTCATAGGTCGTAATGGAAATTTAAAGGAGGCCTATATAGGTTTGATCCAAAGCATCATCAATAATGTAGTAATCCAAGATTTAGGTGAAATGGAAGTTGAGGAAATTTCTTTTCAAATGCAGCGTGCCGACCTAGGAATCTCGAGGGCCAATCATGAAAATTTTGGCAAAAGTGGTTCAACCATTGCGATGCTAGAACACGGACTTCCAGTATTATTAAGGGGTTCAAAAAATGAAAATACCTTGCTTGAATTTCCAGGATACAAAGATCAGTTATTATTTGGTTCAAACAGAATAGAAGCATTGCCTGAACCAAAACTTGGTCGAAATATGCAAATTGAATGTGCTAATAAACTTGTGGGATTACTTGAAGAGTCATCAGTTAATAAACAATGAGGTATTACTATCAAATAGAGGGTTTATTGCGCAATAATCTTGGCGATATTATACAGGGTCTAGCTGCCAAACAATTTTTGCCTAATAGCTCTGAAATGATAGATCGCGAAAGGCCCGATTTAATTGATACTGAGCAGGGATTCTTAATTGCAAATGGATGGTACCAGCATAAATTTGAACACTATCCACCACCAGCTAATATTACTCCATTTTTCATTTCGGTTCATATTGCAAAATCAGATTTTTTAAAAATAAAGGAAATACGAGCATACTTTAAAAAACATAGTCCGATTGGCTGTAGGGATAAAAAAACGCTTTGGTTACTCCGTGGATTTGGTATACCAGCATATTATTCTGCCTGTTTAACGTTGACCTTGCGTGCTAAAAATTTAAACATAGAAAAAAACAATCAAGTGTTATGGGTAGATAACCAAGACCATCCAATACCCATTGAAATTGAAAATAAATTAAAGGAATTTGTGAATCAAGGTGTAACAAAAATTAACCATGATCCAATAAATATTGATGCAAATTTTGAGGCATATGCAAAAGAAAATGCTCAGCTTGCAATTGAATTATTAGAAACCTATCAAAAGGCATCACTTGTTTTAACTACCAAAATACATTGTGCTCTGCCATGCATAGCATTGGGAGTTCCGGTGATGTTAATTCATCCAGATCCAACTGATCCCAGGTTAGATGCTTTGCATGCTTTGATTGAGGTGATTTCTTATAAACAATTTAGTAAACTTAAAAAACTTCCAATAGCCAAAGTCAATATCAAAAAATTATTGGCATTACAAAACAGGCTGAACACTTTAACAAATATGGCAGTTACAGAGAATGAAAATCCATTTAAAAGTAGTAAACATCCAGAATTAATTTTTAAGGCTAAATATTATAGGCTTATTTCAAACTTAACTACCACTGCAGTAAAAATATTTTGGAAATTTGGTTTAAACAAAAACCAGCTTGAAAAAGTCTTTGGTCAAACGTTTTTAAATGAAAAAAACTAAGACCCTAATTTATGTAACACAATTGCTCGAATCGGGCGGAATTGAAAGTCACCTGAAGGAGTTTTGTAGAAACATGAGTGCTGAAGAAATGGAACTCTCAATTTTGGTTGGCTATTATAAAGGAGATAAAAAAACTAAATTATATTACCAATCAATTTGCAAAAATGCTTGGTTCATACAATCCAAATATGCACCAATACGACTGCTTGAATTGTTGTTAAAGATTTGGGTTTTAAGGAGGAAAAAAATTGATACACTTTATACAAATGGGCAAGGAAAAAGTATTTGGCATGTAGGTAAATTATTAGGTAATAGACTTCATTGGGTGCATCACCACCATACCTCGGGCGATAAATTAGACCAGGCTAGTTGGCCAAATGAATATAGGATGGTTATGAAAAAATGCCAAGCTGTGATAGCATGTGCTAAGCCAAATGCCTTGAATATAGCGCAAGTACTTAGGAGAGAAGTATTAAATATTCCATGCTTTTCGGTTAGTCTTGAACCTAAAAATAACGAAACTCCAATTGCAGGTAAAGTTAAACTAGGATATTATGGTCGGCTAATCAAAGAAAAGGGCATTGAGTTGATGTGTAAATTATCTCAAGACAAAGATTTAAGTGAGATTGACTTTTATATTTGGGGCAAAGGGGCAAATTTTCCACCTGCTTATTTTCATGACTATCGAATTAATTATATGGGTCATTTTTCATCCACAGAAGCTTTGAATGAAATAATTCAAAGCCTTGATGGATTTATTCTTTTGAGTGAACATCCAGAGGGATTACCCATAAGTTTATTAGAGGTAATGAGTTCGGGATTACCTTGGCTTGCTACCAATAAAGGAGGCATAAATGATTTAAGTATTGATCCGAACCTTAATATGGTTATATCATCAGATGCGAATTATTCATCCATTAAAAGGCATTTACTCAATTTTGTGGCTAGCATAAAAAACGGAAATACAAATAGGCAACAGCAAATTGAAAAATACCAATTGGAATATGCTGTAAAAGCGATTAAGAACCAATGGCAAATAGTTTTAAGACCCTAACAAAAAGATGATAGTAGTATCGCATCCTACAGGAAATGAATTTGTGAGGTATACACTAAGTGGCTTAAATGAGATGGATTTACTCCATACCTATTATACCTCTATTGCTTGTTTTGAGGGCGATATGATGCATAAACTAGGAGCTAAGGCCCCTTTTACTGAGTTTCGCAAGAGAGCTTATCAGGTAGCGATTAAAAAGCAAACTCAAACAAATCCGTTTTTTGAAATGATGAGACAATTAGCATTAAAGGCTAATATTAAGTCACTCCTAAAACACGAATTTGGCATGTTTAGTGTTGATAAGGTATATCAAAACCACGATCATTATGTGGCATCGCAACTATATAAAAGAAACAAAAGCAATATAACTGGAGTTTATGCTTATGAAGATGCAGCAATTGAAACATTTACTGCCGCCAAAGAACTTGGAATAAACAGCTTTTACGACCTCTCAATTGGCTATTGGAAGGCAGCTAAGGATATTCTTGAAAAAGAAAAAGAAAGGCGACCAGAATATGCCAACACCTTAACAGGCTTAATGAATTCAGCAGCCAAATTGGAAAGAAAAGACCGAGAAATTGAACTAGCCAATGAAATATTAGTGGCAAGTAAATTTACAGCTGAAACGTTAAAAATGTACCAAGGCAATCCTACACCTATTCATATTATCCCCTATGGATTTCCTACAATAAATAAAGTTGAAAAAAAAATAGTTAGAAAGACTAGAGAACCACTGAAAATTCTATTTGTTGGTGGATTAACGCAAAGAAAAGGAATAGCAGAGGTACTGGACTCTGCTAATATTATTGGCAAAGAAATTAGCTTGACAGTTATAGGGAGAGAAACCAGTGCAACTAATCTTTTACTCCGCGAAGGCTTAAAAAGCCATCGTTATTTCCCTTCATTGCCACATGACCAAATATTAGCTGAAATGTACAACCATGATGTTTTGTTATTTCCAAGTTTTTTTGAAGGTTTTGGAATGGTCATAAGTGAGGCCATGTCGCAAGGAATACCAGTAATTACTACCATGAGAACCGGGGCTGCAGATTTTATTGAGCACGGAATAAATGGTTGGATGGTTGAACCTGGTAATATAAACGGCATCATAGAAATTCTTGAATCTTTGATAAAATATCCTGAATTACACCATGAGGCAGGAAAAGCTGCAAAAGTAACTGCAAATAAAAGACCATGGGCTATTTATGCCAAAGAAATATCTGAGTTAATTGCTGCTAAATCCATGAATCAAAATATTCACAAAATTTGAGTTCCTCCAAAAACATTGTTTTAAAAAGTGGTATATGGGTTTACTTCCTATTACTAATTTTTGAGGGTGCTTTGAGAAAATGGGTTTTACCTGAATTATCAAATCAATTGCTATTAATAAGGGATCCATTGGTATTATATTTATTTCTAATTGCAAATAGAAATAAAGTTATCTTTTTTAATCGATATCTATTCTATGTGTTTTTTATTGCAATCATTGGATTCATAAGTTCTATCTTTTTAGGACATGGAAACTTAATTGTAAGTGTGTATGGGTTTAGGATTTTTGCCATTCACCTGCCAATGATATTTTTAATTGGCAAGGTATTTACTGAAGAAGACGTACTAAAAATTGGAAACGCTATGCTCTGGATTTCTATTCCCATGGCCGCATTAATTATTGCTCAATTTTATAGTCCACAAACAGCATGGGTAAATAGAGGACTTGGTGGCGATTTAAATGGAGCAGGATTTAGTGGAGCAATGGGTTATAAGAGACCTCCAGGCACTTTTTCATTCACTAGTGGCACAACTTCATTTTTCAGCTTATTGGCGGTATTCGTTTTTTATTTTTGGGTTCGAACCGAAAAAATAAATAGAGGATTATTGGTTGCTGCAACCATTTCATTAATCGTATCTATTCCATTTTCTATTAGCAGAACACTTTTATTTGAAGTTATTTTTAGCTTTCTATTCTTAATAATTGGCGTTGGATTTTTAAGGAGTGAAAATCGTAAAAGTGCGTACCTTATTTCAGGATTAGCGTTAATAACCATTGCCTTAACATTTCTGGATTTTTTCACCATTGGTATAGAGGTATTCTTTACTCGATTTGAAAATGCTAACCAAGCTGAAGGCGGCATAGAATCTGTATTTCTTGATAGGTATTTAGGAGGTTTAATAGATGCATTGGTCCATTCAAATGAACAACCATTTTTAGGATATGGATTAGGTTATGGCACAAATGTTGGCAGTTTTTTAATTACCTCACAAAGAACATTTCTTGTTTCGGAAGGTGAATGGGGCAGGTTAATTGGCGAACTTGGTCCTTTATTAGGAATTGGTATGATCTTAATCAGAGTTACAATGACTATCAAGTTAATGTCGTGGTCTTGGAAGGCTTTGCAAAAAGAACAAGTTTTGCCTTGGGCCATGCTATCTATAACCTTATTGGTATTACCACAAGGAGGCTGGGCACAACCAACCTCGTTGGGGTTTTGTACCTTAATTTCGGGATTAGTAATTGCCTCATTTTCGAGTGAAAAGAAAGAAATGTCATTAGCATAATTACCATGAAAATCATTTTAATTGGTAATTACAAATTAGATCAGCAAGAAAGTATGAGGCGCTTCACAGCAACTCTAGCTGATGGTTTATCTGAATTAGGAATGAGTGTTAAAATTTGGGAGCCACCAGTTGTATTGGGATTGATTCTACAAAACTCAAATTCTGGTTTAGCTAAATGGATTGGATATATTGACAAATATGTGTTTGCCTCGCTTCTTTTCTTTGCAAGAGTAAGGATCGAAAAATTAAGGCATAGAGATACAATTTTCCATATTTGTGATCATTCAAATGCTATTTACCTTCCTGTTTTCCCAAATAGCAAAACCCTCATTACTTGTCATGATGCAATTGCTATCAGAGGTGCTTTAGGTTATAAAGATGCCTATTGTGAGGCGAGCGGTTTTGGAAAAATATTGCAAAATCAAATTCTTAAAAATCTGAAGAAAGCAGAATTTATGGCGATGGTTTCATGTAACACTAAAAATCAGTTTTTTGAAATTGCACCTTCAAAAATCAACCATCAAGGGATAAGTGTTGTCCATAATGGTTTGAACCAACCGTTTACTAAATTGTTAAAAGTTGAAATAGACGCAGCTAAATCCATATTACCAGATAAACCATTTTTATTACATGTTGGTTCGAACCTACCAAGAAAAAACAGGATAATACTATTGGAAATATTAAAAGGAATGACAGCTAATTTTGATGGATACCTCTGTTTAGCCGGCAAGGGAATGGATCATGAATTAAAGAAAGCAAGCGAAAAACTTGGACTTACAAACAGAATAATAGTTTATGAAAAACCAAATCATGAGGTATTAAATTTACTTTACAATACTTGCTATGCCTTTGTTTTTCCCTCTAAATCGGAAGGCTTTGGATGGCCAATTATAGAAGCACAAGCATGTGGCGCACCAGTTATCTGTTCGAATATTGAACCATTTAATGAAATAGCAGGAAATAGTGTTTTGAAGGCAAATCCAGCTAACTCGAAAGATTTTATTGAACAATTGGAAAGGTTATCAAACAATACATTTAGGGAAAATTTAATTGAAAAAGGCTTTCAAAATTGCCAGGAGTTTACTACTGAAAAAATGCTTTCAAATTATATCAATCTTTATAAAACATTTACGCAATGAAGAAAATTTTAAACGCATTGATTGTTATTTTACCTTGGGTATTGAAAAGAAGGTTATTAATCCTTTTTTATAACTACCAGCTCCACCCCTCAGCACGTATAGGCTATTCTTGGATATTTCCAGATCATTTAATCATGGAAAATAATAGTATAATTGGTCATTTTAATGTAGCAATATATTTGAACAAAATACACTTACAAAATCATGCTAAAATTGGCCGTGGGAACTGGATAACAGGATTTAGTTTAAACGAAAAAAGTAAGCACTTTAATCATCAACCTAATAGAACGCCAGAACTTATTGTTGGGGAACATACAGCAATAACAAAAAATCATCATTTTGATTGTACTCACCAAATAAAAATTGGAAAGTTTACAACTATTGCTGGGTATCAATCGCAACTACTTACGCATTCTATTAATATTGAAGAAAATAGACAAGATAGCAGTCCAATTTTTATTGGTGATTATTGTTTTGTGAGCACCAATGTGGTAATACTTGGCGGGGCTTGCTTGCCATCATTTTCAGTATTAGGTGCTAAATCATTACTCAATAAAGAATTTAAAGATACTCATTTTCTTTATGGAGGAGTACCTGCTAAATCAATTACAGCCTTGAATAGTCATTCAAAATATTTTACTAGAACTGAAGGGTTTGTTTATTAAATGAAGAAAGTAAAGCTCTTACGTGTTATTTCAAGTTTAGACCCAAAAACAGGTGGCCCTCCGCATGGAATAAAATCTATTACGCCTTTTTTGGAAGAATTAAATATTGATACAACTATAGTTTGCTTGGATAATGACGCTAATGAATTTATAAAAAACACAACCTTAGACATAATAGCTTTAAACGAAAAAAAAACACCTTGGCAATATAATTCAAGACTTTATAATTGGCTTCTAAACAACCTAACAAATTATGATGCAGTAATAGTTCATGGCATTTGGCTTTACCACACCTATGCGGTAACAAAGGCCATAAAAACCTTAAAAACAAGAAATAATCTTTTGGATTTAACCTATTTTATTTATCCTCATGGAATGCTTGATACTTATTTTCAAAGTAATAAAACAAGAAAACTTAAAGCCTTAAGAAATTACATTTATTGGCATTTAATAGAACATAAAAATATAGCAATTGCAGATGGGTTAATTTTTACTTCAGAAGAGGAAAAAAATATTGCCGCTAGAACTTTTACCAATTATAAACCTAAACAAACACTGAATTTAGGCTATGGAATAAACGTGCCTAAAAATACAATTAAACGAATAGTTGAAAATGATTATTTTATATTTTTGGGAAGATACCACCCCAAAAAAGGAATTGATACCATTGTAAATGCCTATAAAAAGTTGTTAGACGCAAATGAAGTAATTCCAAAATTAATGATTGCAGGACCAGGATTAAATACTCCTTACGGACAATATATTCAAAAATTAGTTAACGACAATAGTGTTTTAGCAAATTGTATTGAATTAATAGATATGGTTTCTGGTGAAGAAAAATGGAATTTATTAACTAATGCTAAAGCGATGATTTTATGGAGTCACCAAGAAAATTTTGGAATATCTGTTGCCGAATCATTAAGCGTGGGTGTTCCAGTTCTGATTTCAAAACAAGTGAATATTTGGAGTGAAATTGTTGAAAATAATGCAGGCATAGCCGACAACGAAACCATGGATAGTTTAGTAGAGACAATCAAAACTTTTTGTACCTTATCAAAAAACGAGTACTATGAAATGAGTATTTCTGCAAAAAAAACTTACGAAGCGTTGTATAATCCGGGAAATTATGCCAAAAGGCTTAAAAGCTTATTGGTAAATTAAAAAATGGAAGGAAACAAATTCAACATAGTTTTTAATATTAATCCATTAGGCTTAGATGGGCTAGAAGCTACGTTGGTTTCATTAATTAGAAACTGTTCTTCACCACATGATTTAAAAATTTGGTTTCTGTTTAATGATTTTTCAAATAAACAAAGTGGATTGATTTACCAAATTTTTGAAGCATTGCAATTCAAAGGAAATTTTGAAGTTATAAATTATAAAGCATCTGAGTATTTTGGAAATTTAATTTCCTTACATGGCGATTATACAACCTACGGAAAATTACTTATTGCAAAATTTATACCTATAGACACTATATTATATTTAGATTCAGATTTAATCATCAATTTAGATGTTTTAGCATTGAGAATCTTCGATTTTAAAGATAATTTTTTAGCTGCTGTATCGCGCTCAAGTATCAAGTGGAGTTTAGATAGAACCTTTTTAATTAACGAACTAAATTTACCTGAAACGCAAGCATATTTCAATGCTGGAGTTTTACTACTTAACCTAAAAAAATGGAGAGAAGGCAATGTTACAGATAAGTGGAAAGGTATTTCGGAAAAATACCCAAACGAATTAATATCTCATGATCAAACACTTTTTAATGCAATATGCAATGGGGAATTTGCTAAACTACCTGATAATTTTAATGTAAGTTGGCATCCAAAATTAATAGAACCTACACAAGTTGAAAATGCAATTGTTCATTTTATTGGCTCACCCAAGCCATGGGATTTTTTAGGTAAGTTTATACATCCTGGTTATAATTTATGGTTCAGTTATCAAAAAGTATTGAATATTAGCAAGGTGAAAAAACTCTCATTGATTTATTGGGTCAGGACATGGAAAATAAGAAAGTCTATTTACAGGGCTTCGATGCAAAAAAAGCGATACAATAACTAATGCAAAAACTGTGATAAACGGAGTTCCCTGTAAAAATTTAATATTTATGCTACAGTATGCGTAACAGTAATTTTATCAAAGTAAAAAAGTTGAATTGAATGATGATAAATACAGATACAAGAACCGGCCCATCTTTTAGTTTAACAAATAGAATTAAACGACTTTTTTGGAATATCGTTTATGTGTTATTTTTTAAATATTCACCCAAACCCTTACATGGATGGAGACGAATAATTTTGAAAATATTTAATGCCAAGGTAGGCAAAGGAATCCACGTTTATGGCAAAGTTAAAATATGGGCACCATGGAATTTACATTTAGGTGATTTTTGTGGCGTTGGTGATGGGGTGAACCTATACTCGCAAGACAAAATTTACATAGGTAAATATGCTGTAATTTCTCAAGGTGCGCATTTATGTGCGGGTACTCATGATTATACAAAACCAGGATTTCCTTTGATAACTAAACCAATTATTATAGGCGATTACGCATGGATAGCCAGTGAAGCTTTTATTCATCCTGGAGTTACCATTGGTGCAGGAACAATTGTTGGCGCAAGGTCTGTGGTAACGGCAGACCTTCCAGAATGGCAAGTATGTTCTGGATTTCCATGTAAACCTATAAAACTTAGAGTAAATCCTTATGCAGTTCAATAAAGATCGAACTATTCAAGATCTTACTATTGCTATTCCTTGCAAAAAATCTGGTGAAAAATTAAGAGAATGTTTGAACCAAATTGGAAAGGGTTTTGCAAAAAAAATAGTCATCATTGAATCGGAAAACAATATTGGAAGTAGCCAAATTGCAAATGAATTTGGGGCTGAGTTATTACAATTTAATTGGAATGGGCATTATCCAAAAAAAAGAAATTGGTTTCTTTTAAATCATAAGCCGAGCACAAAATGGGTGCTCTTTCTCGACGATGATGAATGGTTAACTGAAAAGGCAAAGGAAGCATTAAGGATAGCGATGAATCAAACTACATACCAAGGGTTTTGGCTTAAGTATTCTATTTACATTGGAGGTGAAAAATTGAATTTTGGCTATCCACTTTATAAACTAGCGTTATTCCAAACTGAAACAGGTTTATATGAAAAACTGGAAGAAGACCATTGGTCGAATTTAGATATGGAAATCCATGAGCATCCCATATTGTTTGGACCAGTGGGCAAGGTGAAAACTGAAATTGAACACCGTGTTAATTTGGATCAAACCGATTGGAAAATAAAACATGAGAAATACGCTACATGGGAGGCTAAAAGGTTTTTACAGCTCAGTCGAACAAAAAATAAAACACTTACACCTATTCAAAAAATAAAGTATTTTATCCTGCAAACGCCTTTTTCAGGCATGTTCTTTTTCATAGGTTCATACATAATAATGGGTGGCATTTTAGATGGACGAAAAGGGTTTAAACATGCATGCATGAAGGCCGCTTATTTTCATAGTATATCAAAAGAAATAAAGAAGCAAAAAAGTAGTTAGCTTGAAATCTCCAAAATTTTTATTGTTATACGGAATTAATTTTCCACCTGAATTAACTGGCATTGGTAAATATACTGGAGACATGTCGGCTTGGCTTTTATCTAAAAATATTCCACAAATTGTTGTAACGAGTTTCCCATATTACCCGGAATGGCAAATTAAAAAACCTTATAAAGGAAGATGGTATAAAAAAGAAATTCACCATAATGGATCACTTATTATTTACAGGTGCCCTATTTATGTTCCTATGAATCCTAGTGGTATGCAGAGAATATTACATGAGTTTAGTTTTTTAATAAGTTCTGGATTGCTGTTGTTAACACTTTTATTTAAAAGAAAATTTTTTAGAATTGTCTGCATAGCTCCTCCCTTTCACTTGGGTTTAAATGCGATCCTTATCAAATTTTTAACGGGTGTTCCTTATAGTTATCATATTCAAGATTTACAGGTTCAGGCGGCCAAAAATCTAAAAATGATTGAGTCGTCTTTCTTACTTGGGATAATGGAAAGGCTTCAGCGCTTTATTTATAAAAACGCTAATCAAATAAGCACTATTAGCCATTCTATGGCTGAAGAAATTAAAAATGCCACTTTGAAAGAGATTGTGCATTTCCCTAATTGGGTTGATTGTAGCAAATTTTATCCTATTTCAAATACAGATTTTATAAAAGAAAAGTATGGTATTTTGCCACATAAAAAAATTCTTCTTTACGCAGGTAGTGTAGGAAAAAAGCAGGGATTAGAACTCTTATTGGATATTACACCTCATTTTAAAGAAGATTCAGATTTAGTATTTATTATTTCTGGATCGGGACCATATTTGGAAGAAATAAAAAGGACTGCCAATGATAGGAAAATAAACACAATTCATTTTTTGAACACAATTCCTGAAAATGAATTTAACGCGTTTTTAAACATGGCTGATATTCACCTTATACCACAAAAAATTGGAACATCCAATTTATTAATGCCAAGTAAGCTTGGTCCCATTTTATCAACCGGTGGCTTGGCTTTGGTTTGTGTAGAAAGTAATACAGAACTAGGTCAACTTATTTCAAAAAACAAAATGGGTCTTGTTGCTGAAGCAGAAAATAAGGAGTCTATTATTTCGCAAATTACCTATTTCCTAGAAAACGATAATGCTGAATTAAAAGTAAATGCAAGGAATTATGCCTTAAATAATCTAAATAAGGATAAAGTGTTGCAAAAACATTTTCAAACATTCATTTCATAGAAAATTAAGTATTAAATAACAATAAAGTAACCATGGAAGCCGCATCAAATTATAATTTTGTAAGCATTGAGATGAAAAAGTGGATACCTAAAATTTTGTTCATAGCTATTTTGCTTACAATGGGTAATTCATTTAATTGTTTTGCTCAAGATAGGTTTAAAAATAAACCTTGGTTAATTTCATATGGCGTTAACCTTATTATAGAGGATGGTAATCAATTTACGGTTTTTGCCAATAATGAAAAAATCATTTGGAATATTAGTCCCTTCACTTTCTTTATAGAAAAAAGATTAGCTAAAGGCTTTGGTATACAAGGGGTAATAGGTTCAAACATTTATGCCACTAATCAAAAAATAGGTGGATTAACGCTTGAGGTTCCTAGAGATGTAGTCTATACTGATTTTTTTGGGAAATTCAATTTCAATTCTATTTGGAAAGATACAAATAGTTTTGACCCATATTTGGGTATAGGGCCAGGATACATATTTAAAGGAATTGGTGGCGAAGCAACAGCTAATATTTGTTTTGGGTTCAACCAATGGGTAGGAAGAGGCGATTTTGCTATTAGCTTAGAAGGAATTTATAAATTTAAAGTGCCATTAATTGAAACTTATACCAAAGACAATATTTTCCAAATCAACTTGTCTTTAACACATTTAATTGATTAAACAAAACTATATACCCCAATTTACTTTATCATTCAAAACACTATTCTGTGTCAACAAATTAGATAGGATTTGTTTAATCCTATTTAACAATTAAATTTAGCTTATTCAGCTAAAGAAAATCCCAAAAACCAGTACAATAACTTAACTAAAGTAATTATTTAATTTGATCCTTCAAAAATATAATGATTATTAATCCATTACAAACTCAGCATAGCAGGATATTAACAAACAGATAATATAAAATTTAGGTTGCCACAACTTTTAGTTAAAGTTAGGAACCTAAAGTTGTTAATCTAATTGATGGCTATAAATGGGAAGGAAATTTCACAAAAATTCGGTATATATTTTTTTGTTGAGGTTGATTATTTTATTAGTTGATCTTATAGGGTTAAATCTTATATTATTCTCTGTTCAACAAATATGGAAACCTACCTTTTTAGTTAACGATATTCATGGAATAACTAATTGGCTGCATGCCTTTTACAACATTACATGGATAATACTTTCATACTTTTTCCGTACTTATGAAAGTAACTTTGAGATTGGAAAAAACATCCGCAATTCTTTTCAACTATTTGTGGTACATTCCTTCATCAGTGTTGCAGCAATATTCATATTAGGTATTAAAATTGTTGAACCAAATGTATTAACCATTTATGCAATTTTCGCATTTTCTTTTCTCCCAATATCTCGCATTGTAACTAGGTTTATCTTAAATAAAATCGACCATTTTATTCATTTACGCAAGCGTGCAGTTTTAATCGGGAATGGTACAATTTACCCTAAATTATTTACTTATTTAACCTCTGAAAATTCAGGTTATAGATTGATAAAGAATTTTCCAACACCAAACGGAGAGAGTAAAGATTTTGATGGTGTACTTGAAACAATTATTCAATTTTCAATACAAAATGAAATTAAGGAGGTATTCTCAACAGTAAAACCATCTAATTTAAAGACTCATAAGGATTTACTTACCCTTGCAGAAAAGAACTTTATAAGGTTACGATTTGTATCAAATGCAGATATGCATTACCTCTCAAATAGAGACATCAATGATGAATCAGAAATTCCATTAACAGCTGATAGTTATGAACCACTAGATGACTTAGACAATAGAATTCGTAAGAGAATTTTCGATGTTTTGGTTAGTTTATTTGTGATTACATTTTTATTGTCGTGGTTGTGGCCAATCATAGCGTTATTAATAAAATTAGATTCTAAAGGGCCTGTTATTTTCAAACAATTAAGAAGTGGAAAAAACAACAAACCGTTTTTGTGTTTTAAGTTTAGAACCATGATTCCTAATGATGAACAGGAAACCAAACATGCAATGAGAAATGATTATAGGTTCACAAGAATTGGCGCTTTTTTGCGCAAAACTAATTTAGATGAATTACCTCAGTTTTTCAACGTGCTTATTGGACAAATGAGCATAATTGGACCAAGACCTCATATGCTTAACCACACTCTGGAATACAGTGAATCTGTTGAATCATTTATGCGCAGACATTTTATCAAACCAGGTATTAGTGGCTGGGCGCAAGTAAATGGACTTAGAGGAAATTTGAATCAAAACTTAATGGAAGAGAGAGTTAAATATGACTTATACTATATAAAGAATTGGAGTATTTGGGTTGATTTTGAAATCTTATTCAAAACTATTTTGATAACCATTTTTGGCGATGAAGCTGCTTACTAACCAAACTAGGGGAATACAAATTGCACAATAACTACACAACAAAAACATTTGTTAAACTTATTTTGAATTGTATCCTACTATTAATAGGATCAATTTCTTATGGGCAATCTAGTACTGGTAAAATAACAGGTAAAGTAATTTCCAATAAAGGTGAGGAGCTTATTAGTGCAATTGTTTCAATTGACGGAACTGCTTTTGGGGCCCAATCTGATTACAATGGCGATTATACCATCAACAATATAAAACCGGGGAAATATAAATTGAACGCCAGGTATATTGGCTTCAATAATAATGTCATTGAAAATGTTGAAGTTATTGCAGGAAAAACAACTGTAATCAACATCGTTTTAAGCGAAAAAACAGCACAAATTGAAGAGGTTAAAATTACGGCAAAAGCAAAAACTAGTAATGTAAGTGCATTATTAATCATGCAAAAAAATGCAGTTTCAGTAAGCGATGGTATCTCATCTGAATCTATAAAAAGGAGTCCAGATAAAAGCACCAGCGATGTATTAAAAAGAGTAAGTGGTGCAAGTATTCAGGATAATAAATTTGCAATTATTAGGGGTTTAAATGAACGCTATAATGCTTCATTTATCAATGGAGCGCCACTTCCAAGTACTGAAACTGACCGTAAGGCATTTGCCTTCGACATATTTCCTTCGAACATGTTAGATAATTTGCTCATTTCAAAAACAGCTACACCAGACCAAACTGGTGAATTTTCAGGAGGAATTATTCTCATAAATACCAAAGGAATTCCAGATGAAGATTTTCAATCATTTAGCATGGGATTGAGCTATAATAATCTTGCAACATTTAAAAATCGCTTAACTTATAAAGGTGGAAAAACAGACTTTCTTGGACTAGATGATGGTACAAGGTCAACTCCAAAAGGACTGCCTGGATTAAATGAATGGCCACAAACAAGAGACGGCAAAGCAGAAGCGGCAAAGATGATGCCTAATGATTGGGCAACCTTAAAAAGTCCTTTTGCACCTGGGGTTTCTCTTCAATATTCTTTGGGTAAAGTTTTAAAAATAAAAAAAGAAGATGCCTTCGGCATTACCTTTTCATTAACCTATAGTTATACGCCTACAAAGTATGATCAATACATTTATGACTATGACGAGGCAGATGGAAACAAATTAATGACCAACTTAAAGGATGAAAATTACTCAGAACGTATTTTAGCTGGTGGCCTTTTGAATCTATCTTGGAAAATAAACAAAAAAAATAGTTTAAGTCTTAAAAATATCTACACCATTAATACGGAAGATAGAGTAGTTAGGCGAGTTGGATTTTTCAACTTAAATCAAGCTGATCCATTACGAAATGAATCTAACCTTTTTTGGTTTACCTCAAATCAAATAGTTTCTAATCAATTATCTGGCGACCATTATCTTGAGAAAACAAAGACCAAATTAAATTGGATGGTTTCAAATGCCTATGTTAAACGATTAATGCCTGGAATGAGAAGGCTATTATATGCGGCAGGAACTGGGGAAGAATTTCAAGCAAACATCGCTTCTACAGCCGATTTCTCTCCATCTACAGGTGGAACATTTTTATATACAACCAATAATGAAAGAATAAATAGCTGTCAATTTGATATCAGTGAAAATTTAGATTTTAGCAAAAAGGTTAAGAATACAGTCAAATTTGGATTATATTATCAATTGAGAAGTAGGAACTTTTTTGCACGTAAATTAAACTTTGCAAAAGACCAACAAACGGGAGGTGGCGGAACTCAATTTGAGGACTCTTTGTTATCATTACCGGACGATAAAATTTTCGCACCTGAAAACATGGGTATTCTTGCAAATGGTAAGGGTGGTTTTTTATTGGAACAAATTATTAATCCTTATGACGCTTACGATGCTAGGTCAGATATCTTTGCCAGATATGTGATGGTTGACTCACGTGTTGGGCCTAAATTTAGGGCTATCTGGGGACTTAGGTTAGAGACATTTTATTTAAAATTAAATTCAACCAGAGATGACCGAACACCAGTAAACATTAATTCGGTTAAATATGATTATTTACCCTCGGTAAATTTAGTATACTCTTTGAATGAAAAACAAAATCTACGTGTATCATATTCTAAAACGGTTAACCGCCCAGAATTTAGAGAATTAGCACCATTTGTATTTTATGATTTTACAAACCGTTACACTTATGCAGGTAACGATACCCTTGTCAGGTGTCAAATACGAAATTACGATTTCAGGTATGAAATTTTCCCAGGTAGAAATCAATTATTGTCGGCAAGTTTATTCTATAAAGAATTTTTAAACCCAATAGAACAAAAATCCAACCCGAACGCAGCAAGAGAGGTTACTTATATTAATGCTTATTCTGCCTCAAATTTTGGTTTTGAATTTGAATTTAGAGCCATACTATCATCTTTGATTAAATTAGATTCACTTAAGTTTTTAGATAACTTAACAATATTTGCAAATGTTGCTGTGATTCAATCCAATGTAATTGTAAACAATGAAAACAAAGCCATCGACCAAGATAGAAGGCTACAGGGTCAATCGCCTTATGTTTTGAATGCTGGTATTCAATACCAAAATTTTGAAAAAGAATTTTCAGTATCACTTAACTGCAACAGTGTAGGCGATAGGATTTCAATTGTAGGTAATGTGAGTGAGCCAGATTTATGGGAAAAAGGTAGAACTGTGTTTGATTTACAATTAGCAAAATCATTTAAAAAGGGTAAATGGGAAGTGAGATTGAATGCAAAAGACATCCTAGTTCAGGACTTAATTTTTTATAACGACATGAACAAAAACAAGAAATTTGACCAAAGTGCTGATTTAATTATATTTAACCGAAACTTCGGTAGAGAGTTTTCTGTAAGTGCAGCTTATAAATTCTAAAATTCTGCTGCAATAAAAAACAAAAAGCACGCTAAAAACCCATAGTTGTTAATCTAAAGATAAAGAAATAGTTACATTAAGGAATCGATTCCTTAACCTTAGACCCTTTTTTTTGCCATACAAACCAATAAAAAAACAAAAATGAAAAAAATCTCAACTACTATTTTCGCAATGCTGTTAACTCTGATGGTATTTGCGCAAACACGTACATTACAATCAGTTTCTTACAGAGGAGCTTTTGAGCCAGGCGTACCAATGTGGACCGCTGGTTGGACAAATTTTGATCCAAACACAACCAACTATGATTCTATTCATAGTGGAAAACCAGTTACCACAGTAACTGCTGCTATTACAAAAAATACAACTTGGTTAAGTTCCAGAGTATATGTGATCAGTGGACCAATATATGTTAAATCAGGTGCAACATTAACAATTCAACCAGGTACCTTAATAAAAGGAAACTCTTTGGCTTCTAACTCTTGCTTAATTGTTTCAAGAGGTGGTAAAATAAATGCACAAGGTACATCATCAAATCCAATTGTATTTACATCTTCTAAAGGTGTAGGTCAGAAAAACATTGGCGATTGGGGTGGTATTATTTTACTTGGAAAAGCTAAAATTAATGCTGTTGGTGGTGTTGCCAATATTGAAGGTTTAGCTGCTGCGGTTGACAATGAATTTGGTGGAATAGATGATGAAGACAATTCAGGTGTGTTTTCATATTGCCGTATAGAATTTGGTGGTTACATTTTTTCACCAGACAAAGAAATCAATGGATTAACCATGGGTGGCGTTGGAAGAAAAACTAAAATTGATCATATCCAAACTTCATTTATTAATGATGATGCATTTGAGTGGTTTGGTGGAACTGTAAATTGTACACATTTGGTTTCATACCGTAATTTGGATGATGATATGGATACGGATTTTGGATATAGCGGTACAGTTCAATTTGGTCTTGTAATTCGTGATAGAAATCTTTTTGATCCAAGTTCAGCCTCAACTTCAGAAGGATTTGAATCAGATAATGAAGCTGTAGGTACAGATTCAACTATTGTTCCCAGAACAAAAGCTGTGTTTTCTAACATCACACTAATTGGACCAGGACGTAATGATGTTGTTGGTTCAGTTAATGCTAAATTTCAACGTTGTATCCGTATCCGTAGAAGTTCTAACTTAAGAATATTTAACTCAGTTTTCACTGACTTCCCTAATGGATTACATTTTGATGGTGACCGTTGCGCTGAAGGTGCCAGAACTACTAACAATCCAGATTGGAATAGTACTACAGTTAGATATAACGTATTTGCTAGTATTAAAGGAACTATGATGGTGGCAAACAGTCGCTTTTCAGCTATTGGTATCACAAATAAAGAAGCATTATTTTCTACTTTAGGTAATGACTCTTCTTATAAAGCTTCTTCAAATGGCTTATTTGTTGATAATGTTACTGCATCAAATTTTGACATGGATTATCGCCCAGCTTCTGGTTCACCATTGGCTTCTGGTGCAAATTTCATTGATGATTTTATTACAACTAGAACTAAAATTGGTTTGGGATCAGTTGATATTACTGCAGATTCAATTGAAATTGCAAATTTATCTGAAGTACAAACTGCAACATTAACTGTAGGTAGCATTGCAAATGCAGACGTTTATACTTGGAGAATTCCAACAGGTTGTACTATCGTTTCTGGTCAAGGAACAACTTCAATTACTGTTTCTTTCCTAACTAATTTCGCAACTTCAATTGCAAAACCTAAATACATCTATTGTTCAGCTACTAATATTGCTTCAGGTACATTTTCTACAACTGATTCAGTTAGAATTGCTAAAACAAAACCTGCATTTTTAATCACTGCTTTATTATCAAATGCCAATAACAATTTAATTGGTAAAGCTTGGAACTCAAACTTAACTTCTAATGCAGCTGCTGCTCAAAAAGTTGTAAATGTTTCTAGTACTAGTGGCCTAAAAGCTGGTATGCTAATTAAGTTAGTTGCAGGTACAGGTGCTGGTGCAGTAGGAACTAGCAACACAGTTGCAACTGTAAACAGTGCAACTCAATTTACTTTGGTAAACAATATTACTACTACAATCGTTTCTGGTGCTACGCTATACGCCTATGTAGTTCCACAAAATGCATTTGCAGCTGTTTCTTTAGCAAATGGTTCAAGTGCTAGTGCAGGTACATTAGTAACTGTAACTTCAACAACTGGATTAAAAGAAGGTATGTGGTTAAGAATTAACTCAGGAACTGGTACATTAAAAACTGGAACTGTAGTTGCTAAAGTTATTGATGCTACTACTTTTATAGTTTCTTTACCTCCAACAGTAGCGCTTTCAGGTGCTGCAATCTCAGCTTATCCTTTATTAACTAACACTTGTCCAGTAGCTGTTGCTACAGGCTTTACATCTGAATTTGATGTAACGGTAGTTGCTACTGCTTCAAACAATATTGGTTATAGATTTGATGCTCCTAAAGGTGCTCGTATCTGCCGTGTTGGAAGTAACACATTAAACGATTATACTACTGCTCGTACTGCATTTGTATTAACTACTGCAAATAATGTGGGTATAGTATTTGATTCATCATTTGTATCTGGTGCAGTTAAAGTTACTCCTTATAACAATGCAGGTACAGGAAAAGCATTTAGCATAACTGTAAGAAAAGAAAAAGCCGGTATTTTCAAAGTTATTAGCACTGCTGCAGCTCTTCCTAACACAACAGTTAACTATAAAGCTAGTGTAACTAATGGTAGTGAGGTTGCAGAATATAAATGGACCATCCCTACAACTGGTAGAGTTAGCTTTACTCATGGTTCTTCAGCTGGAACAGTTTCTGGATTCACAATAATTACAACTACTGATACCTTGTCTTTATCATTCAATGGTGCATTCACAACTGGATCATTAAAAGTTGAAGCTTTAAACAATTGCGGTACTGGAACTGGTAAATCATTTGTATTGAACAGTACCATTTTAACTAAAAAACAAAACGCGTTTGAATTAGAAGAAAATACTTCAGAAGCAATCAACAGCACCTTTAATGTTTATCCAAATCCAAGTAACGGTAGCTTCACAGTTTCTATGCTAACTGAAAACAAAGAAGATGCAGCAGAAATTGTTATCTTTAATACAATAGGTCAAATTGTTCGCACTATTTCAGCAGAAAACAATAACGGTATGATCAATGCTGATATTAACTCACAACTTGAAACTGGTATTTATATCGTTAAAGTTAAAGTTGGTTCAGAAATGAATACAATTAAAATATCTGTAGAATAATTAATTATTAACCCAACCTAAAAAGTCCCCAGAAGCAATTCTGGGGACTTTTTTTTGTTTATTAACATTAATATAATGATAGTTTCATTTATTTGCCTTTAAAGAAAACAGTATGAAATTGTTGATGGTAAGTATTTTATTATTATGTTGTGGTTTTGTATCATGCAAAAAAGACCCAAACCCATTCCTGGTTGAACCTACGCCTTATACCCCAAGCAATAATACCTTTGTTTTAAGTGAAGAAAATGATTCTAACTTAATTGAATATTCTTATGATCCCTTGTGGCGAATTTTAAGCTTGAAAAGAAGTGTTGGTGGCATTGATAGAGAATTAATAACTTGGACCAAAACAGGCTCACAAGTAAAAAAAAATAGCACATCTAATTCATATATAAACACCTATTTTTTGAATAAAAAAGGATTTGCGGATAGTGTTTCCATCATTTATCCTGGATTTGTTTATTTAACCGAAAAATATGCTTATTCTAATATTGGATTACCGATATCAAAAACAATAGTAGGAACAATACTTTCAAATCCATACGAAGAAAATTTTACTTATGAATATGTTAATGGAGATTTGGTTAAACAAACACAAGAATTCGAAGGACAAACTTTTGTGAGTACCTATACCTATTATACAGATTCGATAAATATTTTTGCGGGCACACAAGAAGCAATTTCATTTATTCCTCAAAGTAAACATCTCTTAAAAAGAGCTACTCAAGAGGATAGTACATATATTGATTATAACTATTCACAACTATCCGAAGATGAAATTACTATTCAAATGACTGATGAAGAGTTAACTACTACAGAAAAGTTTGTAAAATTGAAATATTTAAAGCAATAGTTTCAAAGTCAAATAATTGTTAATACACAATTATTATAAATAGTTTAACAGTAAATTCATATGTAAAGTGTTTTTTTGATTAATAGAAAATTCAAAATTGAATGTCTACAAAATTTTATTATTTATTTCTTTTGTGTTTTTTAAAGCTGAGTGTTGGATCCAATTTATTAGCATCCAATAAAGACAGTTTGGATTCTCCAAAATTCAAGGCCGCCATTTCTGGTAATTTTGGTACTAATGGACCAGGCTTATTTTTACATTACCAAATTAACCAAAGATTTGGAGTTAAATTGGGCTATTTCAAAGGAGGATTAAACGCTAATTATTTCACAAATTTTGATGGAAACAAAATTGAGGTAGTAGGTAAATTTCATTTTGAAATGATTAACCTCATGCTAGATTTTTATCCTTGGAAAAACAAAAATCTCCGCGTTACCACTGGTATTGCTAGAAATTTTAATGATTATAAAGTTAATTTAACTCCTCAAAGTAGCCAAACTTTTGGATATATAGTTTATACCCAAGACCAAATAGGAGAAATGAGTGCAACAGTTACTGGCTTAAAATATGCACCCTACTTGGGAATTGGCTTTGACAAAACAGTTCCAAAACATAAAATTGGTATAGGCCTAGACATTGGGACCTTTTACCAAGGTGTTCCTCAATTTGAATTATTTGCTACAGGCTCATTTGAACCAAGTGCAACAGCCGAAAATATTACCGTCCTTGAAAAGGCTTTTAACGATTGGCGCTTTTTTCCGTTCATCAATTTCCAATTAAAATATAGGATTTACCCATAACAGTATGCATGTAAATCGAATAAAATTAATATCCTTAGTTACACTAATTTTACTTATTGTAGCTTGTAAATTTCCAAGAAACGAAATTGAAGATTTTCAGATTAACCTAAACGGAAATCTGATTAATACTTTAGTTGACATACAATTTGTTACTGAGGATACTTTGGCTGTTGAAAAAATTGCTTTTTCAATTAGTGGTAAAAACTCAGATGATATTTTTGATTTAGAAGGTAAAACTAATTTTAATGCAGAAGGTGGCAGAATCAGTTTAATTTTATCCCCTACCGCATTTCCAACTCCCGATAATCCATGGGTATTTGTAATTGAAGCAGAAAAGGAAGGCTATTTGCCTATTAGAGAGTCTGTATTCTTATTTAATAATAAACAAAAAGTATCCCTAAAATATACTTTTAGAAAAGCCACTACCTTGCCAATTGGAACAGATTACAAAGCTATACCATTAAATTTTTTAGGTAAAAAAAGAATTGATACAGTAAGCTTTGATTTTACTAGAGGCGATGGGGTTCAATTCATTATAAAATACCCCACTGCTGGTTTAACTTTTATTCGAAAATCATTGTTGAAATTTAGAAATAATAATGTTTCATTACCACTTAATTCATTGCTCCAAGATACCTCTATTTATTTATCAGATACCGGAAATTTAAGCATACCGCCTATTTCACAATTTTTGTTTAAGTATAACAAATTTCCAAATGAACAAAAGGTATCCTGCCCTACTTTATCCATAACGACTGGTACAAATTTAGAAAAAACAAGAATAGGATTTAAAAAGCCAAATTTAATAGCAGAATTTGAAGACAAAATTACGCCAGATACAATAGCTTTAGGTAATGTTAGAGCCAATGTGGTTTCAAACTCCACTTTTTATGAATCAGGTTATTTTGATGAAACAGGCAACTTAGTTGAAGGTTATAACTTATTTCCAAATGCAATTGGATTTCCTCAAATCTATTTTTATGATGCCAAATCGGGTAACCCAATAGAGCCTTATTATCCTAATGGAATAGGTGGTGTTATAATTGAGGCAATAGTTCCTTCCAATAACTATAAAATATTTATGGAAGGTATTGACTATAGTACGACCTCAGATGCTTATTTTCAAACAAAACGTATTGTAGGACCTCAACAAAGTATTTTTGAACCTACTTCAGGTGGTAAATATAAAATAACCCTTTTCGACAATTTGCTTTCAGGACGATTCTTCCTTTTTACCAATTCAGAAGTAAGTTGTGGATTCTCTACTGTTGATGTTAATTACCCTAATATTCCATTAAATTTAGGCTTTATAGGTAACATCAATATTAAGAATACAAAACTAGATATCACCTATGCCATAGATTTTACAAAGCCTATAGCAAGTATTCGTGTACCAGCTTTTGGTAGTGAAATTTCAACAATTAAAATGGATGTTGATCATCCAGTGAACAGGTGCCAATCAAATCCAATTTTGTTTAATGGAGATATAGGTACTGCAAATTTGTGTAATTTCACTCAATCAAATTTAAACCTAAACGCATCATATAACCCTGCTGCATTTTTATCAACCATTAATGGATACTCACCATTACTTGCCAAAGCTACAATTACTTGTCCTTCAGGTAATTTTGTAATTCCACCAACTATTGTTCTTAACATTTGGCAATTAGGTTGCAAAACTGAAAACGTTATCACTTTGGAGGGGGGAGAGTTTTATAGTCCTAATATGATTGAAAACAACAAAACATATATTGTTCGATATGATAAAATGTCTAGTTCAGGAAAACCAAGTAAAATATACGATACCTTAGAATTTAACACAGCCTTTCCTGAAATAGATATCGTTGATAAGAAAACTGGCTACTGGACAGGCAAACTCAAATATTCGCCAACCACAGGATTTGTGATGGAAGTTATATTTGATAATAAGAAAATGAAGTACAAAATCCCAAATTGTAATTAAGGGGAAAGTCTTTGGTCTTTAGTTTTTGGCCTTTAGCCATTGGCTTTCAACTTTTAGTTTTTCTCCCGATGCATCGGGATTAGTTTTTGGTCTTTGTTGATTCTGTAATCACAGATAAATCCATGGGATGGGCGATTTTCTCTGGTAATAATGCAAAGTCAATTACTTCATGCATTTCTTTTACGTAGGTAAAAGTTAAATCTGTTAGGTAATTTTCTTTGATTTCTAGAATGTCCTTTCTATTGGCTTCACACAAAAGTATATCGGTAATTCCAGCGCGTTTGGCTGCCAGTATTTTTTCTTTTACTCCACCAATTGGCAATACTTTACCTCGCAATGTTATTTCACCTGTCATGGCTAAATGCGGACGAATTTTGCGTTGCGTATAAACCGAAGCCAAAGAAGTGAGCATAGTTACACCAGCAGAGGGACCATCTTTTGGAACAGCTCCTGCAGGCACATGTATGTGTAAATCGTATTGGTCAAATACTCTTGGATCAATGTGCAATTTTTCGCAATTTGCTTTTAAATAACTTAAGGCAGTGATAGCAGATTCTTTCATAACCTCACCAAGGTGACCAGTTAATGTAAGTTTACCTTTGCCTTTGTGCAAGATACTTTCTACAAACAATATTTCGCCACCAACGCTTGTCCAAGCAAGGCCAGTAACAACTCCAGCTACATCATTTCCTTGGTATATTTCCTTTTCGCCTCTATCTGC
>CANKQY010000030.1 GCA_947485745.1 Bacteroidota bacterium | reverse complement strand
TATTTCATTTGAGCCACATAATGGTATATCCCAAATGGTAAAAATAGCTTTCCTATCTCAAACCTATTGTACCAGCCTAGTGCCAAGTAGTACTTTTGTGCTTCCGAAATATCAGATACTTTCAACGATGAATTATACAACAAGGGTTGGGTGGCATCATAAAAACCGTCTAAACCAATTCCTGTATGATATAGTTTGTTCACGGAGTAATATACTTGGTTTGAAACAACAAATATTGGAAAACGAGTGATGTATTCAAAGTAGCCCAATTCTCTATAAGCAAAAGCTGCATAGCCCATGTAATGAAATCCCCTTTTTGCCAAATGGTAGTTCGGTTTTTTAAAAATAGTTGCATTTACTCCTTCAGGGTAGTAGGTAATTCCAGCGTTGCCATAAATAATATTGATGCCTCCATTTGGCATTTTTAAGCTACCATTTGATGCATGGTATATGCCCAATCCTGCATTTACATATAACTTATTACTTAACTTTAATTGCGCTGTAGTTCCAATATCAAATGCAAAGTTAACAGGGAAGCTAATTGCCCTATTATCAAAATTATTTTGTTCATTGTATAGCTTTGTATTAAAGTTTAACCCATAAGAAATTTTTATTCCAACTTGTAGCTTTTTTTGCAATATAATAGTAAGCGTATAAACGGGAAGTATCCCAAAACAATAACCAAACGTATCGGAATTGTTCATTTTTATTGCCCTAAATGTAAGTCCTAGTTTAGGTCTACCGTAAACCGAGGTAAAATCACTTCTGTTAATTCCGTATCTGATATAAGAAATGTCAAAACCAATAGGCACCCCATTCAAGCTTTGGCCTGTTTTCCAAACATTATTGGAAGCAAAATGATACCCTGAGAAAACAGCTGTTTCAAATCCCTTTATCATCTTTTTCTCATCCTGACCAAAAGCAGGGTTCATTGAAAAAAAATGCACAATACAACAGAAGAGTGTCAATCCAAATTTCACTATTGTAGGGATTATTTCTTTATTCCTTTGAAATTCAATTAATGTACTAAAACCTCCAAAATACCATACTGATTATACCAAAGAGCATCACCAATTTACTGATAAAACTTAACCTAGTAAAGTCTTTTTTTACATCTGCACCATGAATCAATTTTGCCATGTATATCATTGGCAATATTACTAAGATAAGCATAAATACCAGAAACATAAAATATACCCTTTGTCCACTTATACTCAATGCTTCAAATGAAATGCAATAGCTAATAGTTAATATAATTAGGAGTATTTGAGCCCAAAATAAAATGCTTTTTGTTTTTCTTATACCCAATACTATTGGCAAAGTTTTGGCCTTAAATTTTTTGTCGCCACTTAAGTCCTCAGTATCTTTTATAATTTCACGAATAATAGTAGTTAAAAATGAAAATACGCCATAAACCCAAAGCCCCGTCTTCATAATGTTTGGATCAAACAGAAATAAAATCCATAAGGTAAATGCTGTAAGCAGCGCCACCAATATGTTACCCGAAAGGAAAGTCTTTTTTAATAATTGAGAGTAAATCCATAAAAAGATACTCGCACCCAATACCATAATGGCAATTTTTTTATTGAAAGAATATGCCAATAAAAATGCGACTAAATTCATAATCAAATGCAGAAACATGGCCCACCTTCTAGAGATGCTTTTGCCTACAATTACCTTATCAGGTTTGTTCACTAAATCAAGCATCACATCCATGTAATCATTAATGATGTAACCTGCGCCTGCAACTAGAAAAGTTGAGACCAAAAGTTTTATAAAGTCGGTATCAATTAAATGTTGAATGGTGATGCTAGGTGTAAGAAAAAAATAGGCAAAAATTTGCGTTGCAACAATAATTAGTAGGTTATTAAGTCGAATGAGTTTTAAAAAATCAAAGATTTTTTTGCTCATAAAGTTTCACCATCTTTATCATCCAAATGAATCACACCACCCGAAATAATGAATTTCATGAGGTTACTACTTTCGCCTTGGAAAGGCCTTATTTTACTTTTATCTACAAAGAATAAATTGCCAGAAAATGCATAGGAGTGAGGCAAATAAACGGCAACAATTCCGGGTAAATTTAATTGGGTTAGGTCTTCTTGTGTAACAAATCCAGGCTTAAAAATACCAGGCGTTAACTCTACAATAACTGGCTTGGAAAACTTCTTTTTCTCACCAACAAATGCCTCTATCAAATCTTTAACAGAAGTGTAGATGGTTTTAACCAAGGGTATATTCGAGAAAAAATCATCCATTAAATCCACAACTGGTCTAGTTATAATGGTTGAACCAATAAAACCCATAAACGTAACAGTAGCAATAACTATTATAAATCCTAATCCCGGAGTTTCAAGCAATAAAACCGCATCTATTGATTCCATCAAGGAACGTAAAATCTTGTAGGTTGCATAAATAGGAAGTGTGATCAAAAGTCCTTTTAAAAAGTAACTTAAGAATTTACGCATCCTAGTACCAAATGATTTTTTTATATTTTCTTTTCCAATTAGCATTTTAGTAATCTATTTCTAATCCTAAACCTTGAACAAAATCTCCTAGCTGGGGGTTTTTATCAACCATCAATTTCAACTGATCACTCTTGCTGATGGTAGTCATAGTTTGGATTCTTTCCTTATTGATTGTAAAGGCTATTTCAAGCTCGAAGTTTTGAAGCTGCTTTCTTATTTGAGGAATAATATCCATGCGCTCTTCTTCCATAGTATCATACTCCAGCTGACTTTTAAGTTCAATTTCTACTTTTATAGGAGTAATGAAACAAACTGGTGCATCTTTTAAAAATACAGATATTCTTGATTTGCCGCCATTTTCAAGCTTTTCAATGCTTTGTTTCCAAATTTCAAGGAAATCAGCTTCACTAAATTCTTTATTTTCAACTTTAACTTCTAATACGGATTGCGAGTTTAATTGGTCTTGTTGATCCAATTCCTTTTGCTTTGTTACCTGCTCTCTTAGTTTTGCGATGGCAGATTTTCCAGAAATTTCTGCAATAGGGGTGTTAATTGATAGCGTATTTTCGTTAGGTTCAGAGGCAGACGTTTTTACTGTTTCAGCATTAGGTAGATTTACTAATGCATCAACTACAGGAGCACTTGGCTCATTTATTTCATTATTTTTTTTTTTCTCCTCAACCATTGGCTGATGAGTAGAAATTTGAATGGCTCTGTTGAGGTTACATAACTTCATTAAGGCAAGCTCCACATGCAATCTTTGGTTCTTACTTTGTTTAAAATTGAAATCGGTTTGGCTAAGTAAGTTGAGTGCATTTAGCAACCAAGTACTGGTGCAGGTTGCGGTTTGCTGCGAAAATTTTTGAGCCACGTTTGGTGCAACTTCCAATAACTTTAAGGTATCTGGATGCTTGCAAACCATGAGGTTTCTTATATGCTCCATAAAGCCTTGCAAGAAATGTTGGGTTTCAAATCCATGGTTCAAAATTTCATCAAACAACAATAAACTTCCTGCCAAATTGTTTGATAACAGTAGGTTTGTGGCCTTAAAGTAATAATCGTAATCTAAAATGTTTAAATTGGAAATTACATCTGCATAACTAATTTTATTACCACTGTAACTTACAATTCTATCAAAAATAGAAAGTGCATCGCGCATGGCGCCATCTGCTTTTTTGCCAATAACATGCAATGCTTCTTCCTCAGCTTGTATGCCTTCGCTTTCGCAAATTTTCTTGAGTTGCTTAACCGCATCTTCAATTTTGATTCGATGAAAATCAAAAACCTGGCAGCGGCTCAATATAGTGGGAAGAATTTTATGTTTTTCTGTAGTAGCCAATATAAACTTGGCATAAGGTGGCGGCTCTTCTAAGGTTTTTAGAAATGCGTTAAATGCACTGGCGCTCAACATGTGCACCTCATCTATGATATAGATTTTATACTGAGCCCCTTGAGGTGCATACCTCACTTGTTCTACTAAAGCCCTAATGTCATCTACCGAGTTATTAGATGCAGCATCCAACTCATAAATATTAAATGATGCATTTGCATTAAAAGCTCTGCAGCTATCACATTCATTACATGCTTCAAAATCTGCACTCAGGTTGGTACAATTAATGGTTTTAGCCAATAACCTTGCGCTGGTAGTTTTTCCAACGCCTCTTGGTCCGCAAAATAAAAATGCATGGGCCAAATGCCTACTTTTAATGGCATTTTTGAGGGTTTGAACCACATGCTCCTGTCCAACCACTGTATCAAAACGGTCGGGCCTGTATTTGCGCGCACTTACCACAAAGTTTTCCATGTCGCAAAATAAAAAGAAATTGTGAATTAAAAACTTAAATGCTGCTTATTATTGAGTAATAAATAGTTCAAATAACCTAATGAGTTGACTCATAATTGAGTTTTTCTTCAATTATTATTATTTTTCAATTTTTTATTTTCCTGTTAGTATTCTTGTTTTTGGGAGATTTATTTAAGAATCAGCCTTATTTTTATCGTTTTGAACCAAATAAGCTCATATTTACCAAATATTGGCGGCTAATGCCAATAATTATTTTGAAATTTATTGTTCCTCGTAAAAATAAATGAGGCACATATTTGATTATCTAATAATAAAGCCTACTTTTGCAATCCTTTTTAAATAAATATCCTCAGTAAAATGGCAACTAAAACCAAATCTAAAAAAACAGAGACGGTTGTCTTAAAAGACTATGAATCAGTGATAATTTTCACTCCCGTACTCTCCGACGAGCAGCTCAAAGATGCAGTAGCAAAATACCGCAAATTGATCACTGACGAAGCTGGCGAGCTGGTTCATGAAGAAAACTGGGGTTTGACTAAATTAGCGTATCCGATCCAGAAGAAGTCGACTGGCTTCTATCATCTTTACGAATTTAGGTCAAAACCAGATTTTATTTCAAAACTTGAACTAGCTTTCAGACGCGACGAACGTATCATGCGCTATTTGTCTGTATCATTGGACAAGCATGCTGTAATCTACAACCAACGTAAACGCAATGGTGAATTTAACCAAGGCAAAAAAGATCAAAAACAAGAAGGAGCAAAGTAAACATGAAAAAGAAATCAAACGCAACTACGGCAATGGTTTTCAACACCATGCCAGAGGCACCTCAGAAGAAAAAATTCTGTCGTTTTAAGAAGAATGGTATCAAGTATCTTGATTACAAAGACGGCAACTTTTTATTGAAATTTGTTAATGACCAAGGGAAAGTTCTTCCACGTAGGTTAACCGGTACTTCTTTGAAGTATCAGCGCAAGGTGGCACAAGCAATTAAGCGTGCCCGACACATCGCAGTTTTACCATTTACAGGCGATTCATTAAAATAATTAATAAAGAGACAGACCATGAAAATTATTTTAAAAGAAAACTTGAAAAACCTTGGTCACCAAGGTGATGTTGTAGAAGTGAAAAATGGTTATGCAAATAACTACTTATTCCCCCGCGGATTAGCCCTTATGGCAACTGCAAGCAACCTGAAAATGCACGAAGAGAACAACCGTCAAGGTGCTCTTAAACGCGAAAAAATGAAAACAGATGCTTTGGCTATGTCTGAGCAACTTAAAGAAATGTCAATCACCATCGGTACCAAAGCTGGTGCAAATGGTAAGATTTTTGGATCTATTACGCCTCTTCAGGTAGCTCAAGCCTTAAAAACTAAGGGTTTTGATATCGATAGACGTAAGATTGAAATCAATGATGTGAAAACATTAGGTAGCTACGAAGCAACTTTAAACCTACACCGTGATGTTACTGTTAACATTGTTGTTGAAGTTGTTGCTGAATAATTAACTTGAAAATCATTCATAAAAAAACCACCTTCGGGTGGTTTTTTTTATGCCCTATCGGCTAATTGCTTTTGGATATATTTACCCAAAATATCAAACTCAATATTTACTCGGCTGCCAATTGTTAGGTACTTAAAAACAGTGTGCTTATAGGTATAAGGGATAATAGCCACATAAAAGCCCATTTCTTGAGCCTCTACTACCGTTAAACTAACCCCATTTACGCAAATGCTTCCCTTGTTTACGATTAATTTCTCTTGCTGCTTTTGGTTCAAACCGAAATGAAATAACCAACTACCATTTTCTTCTTTTATGGCAGTGCAGTTGGCGGTATCATCTATATGCCCTTGAACAATATGTCCATCAAATCTGCCATTTGCGGGCATGCACCTTTCTAAATTTACTTTACTACCTGTTGTTAACTCGCCTAAATTTGTTTTAGAAAGCGTTTCTGCAATGGCTGTTACCTTGTAAATTTGGTCTTTTATTTCAACAACAGTTAAGCAAACTCCATTGTGTGCAATACTTTGATCTACTTTTATCTCACCCCAAATAGGCGAGTTTACCCAAAAGTTAATATTAGCTCCTTCAGCTTCAATCAAAGCTATCTCGCCCATGCATTCAATTATTCCTGTAAACATTATCGTATAATATTGATGGTGCCTCTGATGGTTCGCTTTTTAGTTCCTTCTAAGTAGCTCTCATATACATCGGCAATAAAAAAATACACACCTTCCGAACATTCATTGCCCGTTTTTTGATCGTTTCCATTCCAATAAATATCAATATTATTGGTCACAAAAACTTCCTGGCCCCAGCGGTTATAAATGATTAAATCAACCTTGTCTATAAACCTGTATGGAAATGGAATTAAATAATCGTTTTTGCCATCTCCATTTGGCGTAAATACATTTGGTATGTCATAAAACGGACAATTATTGATACAATGTTCATTGGTAAAATAACTTTCATTGTTGAATGAATCAACCGCAGCTACTACATAGCAACCGGCTATTGAAAGTTTGAGTGCTATCCTGTCATCAATGTATTGATTTACACTAAATGGAACAGAATCTAAGATTTTCCAACTTTCTTTGACATTCTTTTTCCAATAAATTCTGTATTTAACCACATCCTTTTCACAGGTTTTTGGATAAACCCAATTGAGTTTAACCTGCAATACTGTAAATGAATTGCAGGGTGTATCTATCGTTAAAATCGGTGCGCAAGGCCTAATTGTATCAATGGGAATTCCACATGCTTCCTGCGATTTATTTCTAATTAAAAATGGATAGTATAAAGTATCATAATTGCCTTTTGTTTCAATAAAATAGCAATAGGTAATACCATTGATTAATCCTGTGTCTGCAAAAAATAATTCTTTGGTACTTGTAATAGAATCAAATGTATTCAAGGCATTCTTTTTATAAATAACATATTGCTTGTTAATCCAAGGCACATCTGCTTTCCAATTTAAAACAGCCGTTCTATTGGTATTTAAAATACTCAACCTTGGCGAACCAGCAATGGTACTTGTTTCTATCAATTTGGGAGTACCATTTTTTGTGCCATACATCATTACCCTATAATAATAGGTGGTATTGGTAGTGTTGAGCAAGCTGTCATCAACCGATTCATCTTTTAACGAGGCATAGGAAGGGTAATCAATTGCTTTGCCTATATTTTGATAAACACCCAATGCACTAGTTGATCTTTGCAATTGAACTTGGTAAGGTGGTTTATTTTGAGTAGAATCTAATACTTCGGGTTTGACCCAATTAATATTTATCATGCCATTGCTCGTACCCGTTTTTTCTACACTTACTTTGGTAATAATTGGTTTGGTTTTTAAAATGATACCACAAACCTCGTCACTCGCATAGCTTTCTGTTTTTTCGCCAATCACAATAATAATCCCATCCTCATTTCTTTGATAATACCAACTAGTTATTAAGTAGCAATACCTAATCAATGGTGAAATACCTTTGCCGCCATTGTTATCAAAATAAGTCGTATTGTTTAAGCCCCTGGTTGTATCATACAGTGAAAACTTGGAATATTCTGGAACCCCAGTTTCACATTTGGCATGCTTCCAATAACTAGAATCAATCTTTCGATAAATTTTATATCCAAATGCCATTTTACAGGTATCTCTGTCCCAATTCAAAATAAACCCATTGCTGTCTTGCACTATCCTAACATTTTTAGGGGAAGGTCCCACTACTTTAATATTCCAAAATTTAATATCTGCCAATGGCTTGGTAACATGGTTGTCTACTGCCCTAAACACAGCAATATGCGGATAATACTTAATAGCATTGCAGCTTGGTCGCCAATTAAAAGTAGCAGAAAAACCAGAACTTGGACCTTCAGGTGAAGTGGGAGACAAGGTGGCCGGACTATTCTTTTGTACAAACGGACTGCCGTAATATTGAAGCTTAACTCTTTGTCCACTGTTAGGGTCGTTGGCACTAATAGTACCTTGAACCAATTGATTGGCTTCCACGCAAGTGAATTGAGGCACCGTTAATTTTGGTGGAGAATTATCGCAGTTATTATTGATATATACCTGCATATCTCTTACAACATAACCAATTAATATGCCTCCTCTGTATTCGTTGATGCGAATAGCCCAATTATAAAAACCTTCTTGAACCGGTTTATGCCAAGTAAGTTGACCATTGTTAACAGAAATATTAAATGAATCGGAAAATTGTGGAATGGTAAACCTTGGCACTTCCATTCCTTGGGCCATTTTTGGAGCAATAATGGTAAAGGCTAAGCTATCGCCATCTGGGTCGTAGGCTGCAGGATTATGCGTAAAAATTTCATTTACACACCCAACATCTATTGGAGGTAACAATAATATGGGTGATTGGTTATTGCCTATTCCAGCAGCAATGGTTAAAACAGATTCTACATAAAATGCAATATCTACACTTCTACCACCATTGATGTTTTTGATGCCATCAATCCTATTTGGATCAGTAATTCTGATGATATAGTTACCGGGACCAGGATAAGAATGTGTGGTTCTGTAAATATTCTTTTTGATGGTATTATTGATATCCGAATTTACAATTTCACCATTGCCATTCGACCTAGGAACAATTTCAGATTTATTATCCCCAAAAAAGACTTCCATTTCTTTTCTATCAGCACCTGTATTTGCTGGGTCGGTATAGGTTATAACTATAATTTCAAAGTTATTAATACCTATGTACCTGTAATTAATTTCTCCAGCTCTATAATGCGTGGCCTTTGCTATTGATGCACTCAATAACAAAATGGTAAAACAAAGTAAAATATGGCGAATTTGGTTCAAACCTTTAAGCTATTTAATAAAGACGCTAATTTATAACAATATGTTGCATTTGTTTCATAAAAAAACCACGGTTAATTAAATTTAACCATGGTTTACTGCTAATTAAATTGATTAGCGAAATAGGAGATAGGTTATTTACTTTCTGTGCTCAATTCGGCCGTTAAGTAATCCCTATTCATTCTAGCAATGTGAGTCAATGAAATCTCTTTAGGACACTCAGCGCTGCAAGCTCCGGTGTTGGTACATGCTCCAAAACCTTCCTCATCCATGTGAGCTACCATATCCAATACGCGCTGTTTTCTTTCTGGTTGTCCTTGAGGTAACAAAGCAAACTGCGACACCTTTGCCGAAACAAAAAGCATAGCTGATGCATTCTTACAAGCAGCAACACAAGCGCCACAGCCAATACAAGCAGCAGCTGCAAATGATTCGTCGGCATCTACTTTTGGAATTAAAATAGAATTGGCATCTTGTGCATTACCAATATTCACCGAAACAAATCCGCCTGCAGAGATAATTCTATCAAAGGCAGAACGATTTACTACTAAATCTTTGATAACAGGGAAAGCTGATGCTCTCCATGGTTCAACCACAATGGTTTCGCCATCGTTAAAACTACGCATGTGTAATTGGCAGGTGGTAACGCCTTGCTTAGGTCCGTGTGGCCTACCATTAATAAACATGCTACATGAACCACAAATTCCTTCGCGGCAATCATGATCGAATGCAATTGGGTCGCCACCTTCAACAATTAACTTTTCATTCAATACATCAAACATTTCTAAAAACGACATGTCTGTAGAAATATCTTTCAACTTATATTCTTGAAATCCGCCTTTATCCTCGGCGTTTTTTTGGCGCCAAACTTTTAGATTGAGATTTAAATTTTTTTCCATTGTTATTTTATTAAGTCGTTGCTCTTTTGTCTTTAGTCGTTGGTCTTTTGTCTTTTGCGTGATTCGTTTAACCATCCACAACTACTAAAGACAAACTACCAAAGACTAATTATTTGTAACTTCTCTGGGCAATTTTAATGTTTTCGTAAATAAGTTCCTCTTTGTGTAATTCCCAATTGTTACCAGCAAAGTATTCCCAAGCTGCTACATATTTATAATCTACGTCATTTCTCAATGCTTCACCTTCTTCTGTTTGGTGTTCCTCGCGGAAATGTCCACCACAGCTTTCTTCACGAGACAAAGCATCTATACACATTAATTCGCCTAGCTCTATGAAATCAGCCACTCGGCCGGCTTTTTCTAATTCAGAGTTCATTTCATTTGCAGAACCAGGAATGCGAACAGAGCTCCAAAATTCTGCCCTTAATTGTTGAACATCACTGATAGCTTTTTTCAATCCTTCAGCATTTCTAGCCATTCCGCATTGGTTCCAAATAATTAAACCTAAACGTTTGTGGAAATGATCCACTGGTTTGGTTCCTTTTATTGCCATTAATTCGTCAATGGTGGCTTTTACTATATTTTCTGCCTCTTCAAAAGCTGGATGATCTGTAGGAATAGCTTTGGTCATGATTTCTTTGCTCAAATAAGCACCAATGGTATAAGGAATAACAAAGTATCCATCTGCTAAACCTTGCATCAATGCAGATGCTCCCAATCTATTTGCACCATGGTCTGAGAAATTGGCTTCCCCCAAAGCATACAATCCTGGGATATTTGTCATTAAGTTATAATCTACCCATAAACCACCCATTGTATAATGAACAGCAGGGTAAATCATCATAGGTTGCTCATAAGGATTTACACCAGTAATTTGTTGGTACATATCAAATAAGTTACCATATTTTTCTTTTACCACTGCTCTACCCATTTCTACAATTTGCAAGTCAGTTGGGTTGTGCATGTTTTTCTTGGTTGCCTCCATTTTACCATACCGTATGGTATTAAAAGCAAAATCTAAATAAACCGCTTCCCCAGTTTTATTCACGCCAAATCCAGCATCACATCTTTCTTTAGCTGCTCTACTGGCTACATCTCTTGGCACTAAATTACCAAATGCTGGGTATCTTCTTTCTAAATAGTAATCTCTGTCTTCTTCTTTAATATCATTCGGTTTGATCCTATTTTCGCGCAAGGCTAAGGCATCTTCCTTCTTCATAGGAACCCATATTCTTCCATCATTACGCAGCGATTCACTCATCAAAGTTAACTTTGATTGGTGATCGCCCGAAACTGGAATACAAGTAGGGTGAATTTGAGTAAAGCAAGGGTTGGCAAACATGGCACCTTTTTTATGCGCTTTCCAAGCTGCAGTTACGTTTGATCCCATGGCATTGGTAGATAAATAAAACACATTGCCATAACCACCCGTACACAATAATACCGCATGACCAAAATGACGTTCCAATTTACCTGTGGTTAAATCGCGCGCAATAATACCGCGGCAAACACCGTCAATATTCACCACATCTTGCATCTCGTGGCGGGCGTACATTTTTACATTACCCATTCCAACCTGGCGCTGCAAGCCACTGTAGGCTCCTAATAATAATTGCTGACCAGTCTGTCCTGCTGCGTAAAAGGTACGTTGCACTTGAGTTCCACCAAATGAACGGTTCGATAATAAGCCACCATATTCGCGAGCGAATGGAACTCCAGAAGCCACACATTGATCAATAATATTTGAACTCACAGAAGCCAAACGGTATACATTGGCTTCACGTGAACGGTAATCTCCTCCTTTGATGGTATCGTAAAATAATCGGTAGGTAGAGTCACCATCATTTTGGTAATTTTTAGCTGCATTAATACCACCTTGTGCTGCAATACTATGTGCCCTACGAGCAGAATCTTGGAAACAAAATACTTTAACTTTATATCCTAACTCCGACAATGAAGCAGCGGCAGACGCACCTGCAAGTCCAGATCCTATAATAAGGATTTCTAAGCTACGTTTGTTAGAAGGATTTACCAATGGAACAGAGGATTGATACTTGGTCCATTTTTGTTCTAAATTTCCTTCAGGAATTTTTGAATCTAATTTCGATGTCATATCTATTGATTTGAAATGATTATTTAAAGAAGAAATATAATGGCATGGCAGCAAAACCAGCAGGAATAAATACTGAGAAGAACCAAATACCTATAAATTTAATCAAACCATTGTATTTACTATGATTAATACCCAATGTTTGAAATGCACTTTGAAAACCATGGTACAAGTGAAACGCCACTGCAAACATGCACAAAACATACAAGGCAACCAACCACCACTCTTTAAATTCTGTGGCAACTTCTTTGTACAAATCTTTTACTACAACTACTCTATACTGCCCGGTTTCATTAGAGATTATGTTTTCTTCAATTTTATTAAATTGGGTATATTCAGCACTCATAGGTTCAGCCTTAAGCTCGCCAGTTGCCATATTGGTGAAATAAGAAGTATAGCCTATTTCATGACCAAACTTGTATTCAAACCAAAAATTCTTCATATGAACAACAATGAATACCAAAATAATGGTTCCCAAAATTCCCATGCTGCGGCTAGTCCAATGACTATTTGCGGCACCATTTTGCACAGCATATTTAACCGGACGAGCTTTGTTATTTTTATAAACCAACGAAATCCCTTTAAATGCATGATACAAAATACTTGCATACAATAAATAAGAAACCACCTTGATTATAGGAAAGGTAGTCATGAATACCGCATAGGTATTAAAAGCTAAGCCAAAATCATTTTTGAATAATTGCAAGTTTCCAATCATGTGTATAACCAAGAAGCTGCATAAAAATAATCCAGTGAGAGCCATAATAAACTTTTGGCCTATGGAAGATGAAAACATTTTAGTAACCCAATTCATTCTTATTGTTTTTTAATTTGTGTGCGAATTTATAGTTCTGTTTAATTTGTTATTGGCTAAAATGTAACATTTATACACATTTCATGGTATTTATACTAGGTCTAAATAAGATTTACTTGCCTTGATTTATACTAACATCTCGTTTTTAAATTTTGTTTACAATTAGCAATTGAGAGTAAGAATTTTACAAAACAATAAAAAATAAATTTCTTAAGTATCACTTATGTTAAACTAATGCGCTGAAAAATAATTGTTTACACTGTTTTACATTGGGTTCAAACCCAAAAATAAAACTTTTTACTTAATTTGTGCTTCTGATTAAAATTTAGTTTATGAATAAAATAAAAATTGTTTTTGCTCTTTTATGCCTGGTATTTGCTCTAAACTCTAAAGCTCAATCAACATCAGCAGGCGATGGCATTATTGGAGTGTGGGAATCTGGTAGCGGAAAAGCACGTATCAATGTCATTAAATCTGGTAATTTCTTTTATGGTAGAATTGTATGGCTCAAAGAACCAAATGACCCTTTAACAGGAAAACCAAAATTGGATAAAAATAATCCTGAGGAAGCCAAAAGAAGCACACCTTTGCTTGGTTACCGCATGCTAAGTGGCTTCGAATTCAAAGGAGATAACCTCTGGGAAGATGGAACAATTTACGATCCAGAAAGTGGAAGCACCTACAGTTGTAAAATCAACCTGGAGAATAATAACACCATGAATATCCGCGGATTTATTGGAATAGCCGCTTTTGGTAGAACGGATGTTTGGAAGCGCTTAGAAACTAAAAAGAAATAATACCAGCCTTTGCTTTTTATGGACTAACTAAGTTGATACCAATTTGGAAATAAATTGGGTTGCTTAATGTGTTTTTCATGTAGTAAGGTTTGTCTGATCCAATCAATCTCAAAATATCTCCTTGATCTATATTGAAGTTATAATTCAATCTGTAGCCAACTTGTGCGCTTACCCAAATAAAATCTGTAATGGCTTTTTCAAAGGTAATTCGAGGTCTTATTTCAGATCTGCGTAACTCCAAATCGTTGTAGGCAGCGTTATAATTTGCACCACTAGTGCGATTTAACATGCTATAGCTATTACCTTCCAATTCATAGCCAAAAAACAGCAAGGTTCTTGGGTTAAAGGTTCTTCTTACAGCAAATCTAGATGGAAAAACAGCCTCTATTCCCCATTTTCTGTTTTGAAAAGTATGATTGAATAAAATGAGTGGCAAATATCCCTTTGCACCCGGTTTATAGCTATGCGAAAATCCAATGGCAAACATGGAGTAATCGTTTCGTTTCCAACCATAAAATCCGGCAGCAGTTATTGTTGGATTTAACAAATATTCACCAATTTTATCATCACTTAAGTTGTAATCTCCATTGGCATCTGCCGAACCAAAAAATAAAATAAAGTTCTTTTCATTAAGTGGTTTAAAGATGGTGGTGTTTAAGCCCATGGTGGTTAATCCGCGTTCTTTTAAATTTTGCGTCACATAGTTTGCACCTGAGTGCGACTCCATACTATAACCATTTCTCCAATAGGTTCCTCCCAAGTTGATTAACCATTTGGTATTCGATAATACAGGAACATTTGCTACGAGCCTTAATCCGCCTGAAGAGTTGATTTTTGCATTTCCATCTTTAATATAAGTCCCGGTAGCATATAGATCGGTGTTGGTAAAATCGTGCGCACCCTGATAATCGTAGGCTACAGTAATTAACTTATTCGGACTTAAGCCTAAAACTTTTGAGGTGCAATAGCGCTTGGCGCCATCTGCCATGCCCATATCTGCAAATTGGCTAAAATCAATTTGCTCTTCTTGTATTGAATCTTTTTGGGCTTTAACCTCATGAAAACAGTAAATAATTGAGGTAAATAGTATGATTTTTTTCATTGTGTGGATCTGGTGTTTATTTTTTAAAAATCGAAATTGATATTTCCTCTTAAATTTTTAAGTTACCTGTAATTCAAAATTAATCTTATTCTACAATTATAACTTTCTTCAAGAAATTTTTAGTTAATTTATCTAAAATAACTTTAAAAGCTTTGTATTTTCGTCCCAAGTTAAAATTATCGCTTTGTACTCAATCATTCGTAGCCTCCTTTTTATGATGCCAGCCGAAAAGGCGCACCATTTTACATTCAATTCGCTTCGTTTTTTTATGAAAATACCCTTGGTTCGAACCATTTGTATGAACATTTTTGGCGTAAACGACTCTTATGAATTCTTGGGATTAACATTCAAAAATAGAGTTGGACTTGCTGCTGGTTTAGATAAAAATGCTGAATACTTAAACGAATTGGAAGCCTTGGGGTTTGGTTTCATTGAAATTGGTACCGTAACACCCAAACCTCAAGCAGGGAATGATTTACCTCGCTTGTTTCGTTTAAAGCAAGATGAATGCCTCATTAATAGAATGGGTTTCAACAATGATGGGGTAGAAGTAGTGGTTAAACGCCTAAAGAACCGTCCTAAAGGACTGATTGTAGGTGGAAATATTGGCAAAAATAAAGTCACTCCCAACGAATTGGCTGTAGAAGATTATGCTATCTGTTTTGATAAACTCTACCCTGTAGTAGATTATTTCGTGGTGAATGTAAGCTCACCTAATACCCCAAACCTCCGCGAATTACAAGATAAAAAGCCGCTATTGGAGATACTGAATAGGCTTATTGCACAAAGAAAAAACAAAGTAATTGTAGGAGAACTACAAAAGCCTATTTTATTAAAGATTGCTCCAGATTTAACCGATTCACAAATTGATGATGTGATAGAGATTGTGCAAGAAAGTGGCATAGATGGAATAGTTGCAACTAATACAACCATTTCAAGATCTGGTTTAATAACACCAGCAGACGAAGTTGCATCCATTGGTTCTGGCGGATTAAGTGGCAAAGTTTTGCAAAACAGAGCCACAGAAGTAGTGGCCTATATTGCTCAAAAATCAAAAGGTAGCGTCCCTATCATGGGAGTTGGTGGCATACACAATGAAGCAAGCGCGCTCGAAAAAATAAATGCAGGTGCTAGTTTGGTTCAAGTATATACTGGCTTTGTTTATGGTGGTCCCCCCTTCATTAAAATGATAGCTAAGTCAATTTTGAATAATAAGCCTAGATAGCTTCACCAACTACAAAAGTACTTCCACCTATAAAAATCATATCGTCTTTTTGGGCAGCTAACTTGGCTGCATCTCTTGCCTCAATAACTGTTGCGTAGGTTTTCCCTTGCAAGCCAAATGTTATTGCCTTGCTTTGTAATTCCTTTTCATCAATGGCTCTAGGTAAGTTTGCTTTGGTAAAATAGTAGATTGCTTTTTTAGGTAGCAGGGCTAAAATCTTATCAATGTCTTTGTCTTTTACCATGCCAATAACCATGTGTAATTTAGTATATTTTTGATCGGCAATTTGTTTTACTATATAGGCAATGCCATGTTCATTATGACCGGTATCGCAAATGGTTAAAGGCTGTGTATTTAGTATTTGCCACCTACCCATTAACCCTGTATTCTTCTTAACATGTAATAAGCCTTCTCTGGTATCGCGCTCAGAAATTGTAAACCCTGCATGCCTAATGGGTTCTAATGCCGACAATACTGTGCCAATATTTTTTTGTTGATAAATTCCATTCATGTCGCAAAAAACGTTCTTCCACAACTCGCCAAACTGAAATTGCACATCAAAGGCAGCATGGATCAATGAGCTCTTAAAATAAAGGATATTTACTTTTTGGTTCGATAAGAATATGGGACTTTCTTCTACTCTTGCTTTTTCCATAAAAACCGGAAACGTTTCTGGTTGGTATTCGCCTATAATTACAGGTGTTTTGGGTTTAATAATTCCGGCTTTTTCACTGGCAATTTTAGGTAAAGTATCTCCCAATAAATCGGTATGATCCAAACCTATGTTGCTAATGATACTCAATAAGGGTTTTATAATATTGGTGGAATCTAATCTACCTCCAAGCCCAGTTTCTATGATGGCTATATCAACTTTCTCCTCTGCAAAATAATCGAAACATAGCGCTACTGTCATTTCAAAAAATGATGGGTTCACAGTTTCAAAAAGTGTTTTGTGTTCTGCCACAAATGTGATCACTTTTTCCTGCGAAATCATTTCACCATTGATCTTTATTCGCTCCCTAAAATCTTTCAAATGAGGAGAAGTATAAAGTCCTGTTTTGTATCCCGCCTCCTGCAATATAGACGCCAACATGTGGCTGCAAGATCCTTTGCCATTGGTGCCAGCAATATGAATGGTCTTGAATTTTCTTTCGGGGTTATCCAATGCTTTACAAAGTGCAATGGTATTGTCCAAATCATTTTTATAAGCAGCACTGCCAATCCTTGTAAACATTGGCAATTGGCTATATAAATAATCTAATGTTTCTTGGTAAGTTGCCATGCAAGTTTTAGCCAATCATCAATTGAATGTGAACCGCGAAATTAGGATAGGAAATTGAATTTAAAAATGATTAATAATAATTAACAATATTTTTACCACAAAGCATTTTTCGGTTTGAACCAATCACCAATAAAGCAACAGTTGAAAGACTTATAATTCAGCTTATTCGGATTGCCCGCTGGCTGAGCTTGTCGATTTGCCCGGTGGCTGAGCTTGTCGAAGCCCTGTTCAATGGAATTAACGACCATGCTTTAAGGCAAATTTCTATCCACCCGGATGTCACTTCGACAAGCTCAGTGACCGGCGACCGGATGCTTGTCGAATTGCCCGGCGGCTGAGCTTGTGGAATTTACCGGTGGCTGAGCTTGTCGAATTGCCCGGTGGCTGAGCTAGTCGAAGCCCTGTTCAATGGAATTAACGACCATGCCTTAAGGCAAATTTCTATCCACCCGGATGTCACTTCGACAAGCTCAGTGACCGGTGACTCAGTGCCCGGCGACCGGATGCTCAGTGCCCGGTGACCAGATGCTCAGTGCCCGGCGACTCAGTGACCTGTTATTTAAATTTAGATACTTTGGGAGCCAGAAGCCAGAAGCTAGATGCGAGGAGCCAGAAGCTAGATGCCAGAAGCCAGATGCCAGGAGCATTCCTAAGGTTTAAACTTAAAAATAATCGTCATGGTGCCGTTTTGTAATTCCGGACCATCATCTCTTGAAGAAAATTTGGTTTTAAGGGCACCTTCCTTGGCTTTGTTTAAAAGCGCAGTCTCAGTAGTGGTGCTTCCTACTTGCCCAGGAACCGCTTTTACAACAGTGCCCTCGCGATTTACCGTTATACTAACTACAACTTTACCTACCGATTTAGAATTGTCTTCTATATTTGGTAATTGTTTTACCTTTCTTCCAGCTAAGTTGAATGATATCCCATCAGGACCAGTTTCTCCAGTTCCAAATCCGCTATTGCCTTCGCCACGTCCGTCTTTGTCGCCATCAGGGCTGCCATCTGGTTCACCTTCATTACCTGAATTTTGACCATCGCCATATCCGCCATTATTGCTTTTATTCTTTTTGGTAAATAGTGCTTGTTGGTTAACTTTTTTAGGCAATTCCAATTGTGGTTTCTTTTGTTCAACTACAGGTTTTGGTTCAGCCTTTTCTACAGGTTTGGTTTTGGTCTTTTCTTTAATCTCAACACTTTCTGCTTCATCAGAAGTTAAGGGTGTTTCTTCGGTTTGCTCACTAATAGGCACGTATTGCTCAGTGGGAGTAGGGTCTGGAGTAGGCGAATTATCTGGACCTCCCATGTTTTCTTCACCCAAACTCATTTGTATGCCTTGGTATTCCAATGGCGGATCTGGTGGATACATGACTACCAAAAACAAGATGGCAAACAAGATTCCGTGCACCAATGCGGTACCTATAAAACCAAATATTTGGTGTTTGTGGTCTTTTCTTTCTATGTAATATTGTTCTACTGCCATATAGTTGGTAAAATTAGGTTGAACCAATCACCTAAGAAACAAGGGTTTTGAACCTGTTAACAGTGTATAACGCTATTTGACTTATTTAGCGTACAATCAAAACCTATTTTCTTTTGAGGTCGCCATTTTCTAGTGCCTTTAAAAATTTACTCCAAGCAAATACATCTAACACCGGTATAGGTTGTGCCTGACCATTAAAATAAGCTTTATTGGCGTAATCATTGAACTTCCAAGATGCATTGGCGTAACCATCATTAGGTAAGTTTTCTGCCATTTCAGAAAGTGGTTTTCTCCTCAAGTTTTGTTCTGCCAAGGCATAATCACTTTGTGGTAATTTTTGTCGCGAAAATAGGTAATCCAGCTGCTCGGCTGTTGGTCGGCCAATAATTACCACATCCTCCATTAAAAAAGTATCTTCAACCATTGCCACTACACTTTTAAATTTAGTACCATTGGTGTTTGAAGGAACTTTAAAATATTTAGGTTCAAAACCTAGGCAGGTAAAAATCAACACATCAGATCTCTTGGCCACAAAAGAAAAATAACCTTGCATATCAGAGTAGGTACCTCTGCTGGTGCCGCTAATTCTGATGGTGGCAAAAGGAATAGTTTTGGTACTATCATAGTTAACCACAAATCCTGTAAACTGAACCAAATCTGAATCGTTGCGAGTTTGCGCCATACCATTAAACTTGCAAATGCTAAGTAAAATAAATGCTAAAATTAAGAATGATTTGATGTGCTTCATTAAAAGAAATATCCTGCGGTTAAACAGCCTAGTACAATTATAGGACTAGGCACTTTGGTTGACAATAATAGGAATAAAGTAGTTAATAACACGAGCATATTTTCCTCATTTATTTCAACGGGCAAAAACAACAAGTAGGCGGATGATATAACCAAGCCTGCAGAGGCAGCATTTACGCCCTCTATGGCATTTTTTACTGGTTCAAAATTCTTTAATTGGTTCCATATTGGGTAGACAAAAAACACCATCAGTATTCCTGGTAAAAAAATGGCAATTGAACAGGAAACCATTCCTATAATTTGCCCAAGGAAGCCATAATCTTTTAAACTAACTGCTCCAGCAAAAGAGGCAATAGAAAATACTGGTCCAGGCATGGCTTGCAAAAAGCCAACACCAGCTAAAAATTCTGAGGCTTCCATATAATGTTTGTATTCTACAAATTGATTAAACATAAATGGAATCAAAACATTTCCACCACCGAATATAATACTACCATACCTAAAATTATTCTCAAATAACAAAAGAAACCTGTTTTGTGTGGCAACCCCTAAAATAGCGGCTACAAAAAAAATTCCCACAAACAACCACATGTTATTCCACCTGATATTATTTATAGGATCAGGTTTTTTTATCCTTCCTCTTGTATTGATATAACTAGATATTAATCCTCCTATAGTTAGCATAACAGGTATTAGAAATGGCGATTGTAGGATAATTCCAACGTAAGCTGTTCCCAATAAAAGCGCCCAATGGTAACGTTTTGTTACAAAAAGCTGAATAAATTTATAAGCAGCATAAATCAAAAAACCACTTGCCATTGGTTGCAAGTATTTCATAAAATCTAGCCTTGGATTGTCTATATTTAAATTGGTTAGGATAATGCCTAACACCCCCATAATTATACAAGCAGGAAAAATCCAAACGGCAAGTGTGGCAAAGGCGAAAGTTGGTCCTCCCATTTTATAGCCAATAACTGTAATGGTTTGGGTGGAGGTAGGGCCGGGTAGCATACTGCACAATGAATTGTATTCTACCAATTCATTTTCTGTGAGGTAGTTTTTCTTTTTAACAAGTTGCTTTCTAAATTGGGTAAAATGAACTTGGGGTCCACCAAAAGCTGTTAAGGCCAATTTTAGTACATCTAATAAAAATAAGATTTTCTTAAAATGTTTATATTGGTTAGGCCTTTTCATTACTCAAAACTAATAAAATAAACATAAAAAAGGCGACTAATTTGTCGCCTTTTTTAATAATGGTATCTTTTAGTTAATCAGTAGCTTTTTGTAAGCAATGCCTTCCGAGCTCATTATTTTAATTAAATAATAACCAGGTTGGTGTTGGTTCAAAACGAAATTAGCACTAGGTAATTTAGTATTTAAGGCATTGTTGTGTTGAACCAATTTGCCACTTAAATCATAAATTTCAATTCCTACAACACTTGCACCATTAAAAACATCAATGGTTATTTCGGTTTTTGCAGGATTAGGATACACCCTAAAGTTCTCATTTTCTATGATCGAATTCAAACCGGCTGCTGGTGGCAAAGAATAATTTTCTGTTCCATCAGTTCTTGAAGCAGATGAACCTTGAATAGCGAGGAACCCTAAACCTCTTCTGGCAAAAGCCTTCCACAACAAATCTTTATTAGCTCCACCATTGTTAATGGAGTCTGCTTTGATAATGGCATTTCTAGCATCAATAAAACCAGGGCTACATGGTTGTAATTTTAAACCATCCATAACTAATTGCATGGTTTTATTGTTGCCGCCTTTACCATTATACCAATCTGGATCAAAACCATATTTGTCAATCATGTCCCAAAAAATATCATATAACATGCTGCACCATACAGAACCAACGCCATGTGGCACTGCCAATGTTTTGATGCTATTATAAGTTACAGGATTAATAGTCATATTGCGCGAGTATTTATAATTTCTAATACCAAGACCATTGGTATCTTGGTCAATTAAAAAAGTTCCCATTCCACGTGATGCAGAGGCAGAAGTTTCCCAAGTTCTAGTTGTTAATGCTAAAGCAAAAAAGTCACTCCATCCTTCACCAGCTTGCTCTTGGTTACCTAAACAACTTGAATTAGCTGGTCCTCCGGTTAACCTTGTAGAAATTCCATGTCCATATTCATGAGCCATTACGCCATTATCCAAATCACTGTCATAAACCCTTGCAGTATTAAATTGAGAAGAATCAAAAAGGATTACAAAAACTGAATCAGTTGCTAGTGCATTCTTCATAAATACACCTGTTGAAAAACTAACAGAAATAGAAGGAATGGTAATTGTTGCATCAGTGCCGTTTACCGCGGTAGGGGTAAATCCATTGACATTGTGAGCAATGATTACCGCAATGGCACCTGCATTTTGTGCTGCCTTTATTTTCGCTCTATTCGATGCAGATTGGGTACCACAAGTTCCGCCTCTATCAATCAATACAATTTTACCTGCCATTTCGCTGGCGTTAGCAATTAAACCGCAGCCAAAGCTCGTAGTTGCATTGCTGTCTTTTAACAAAACAATTTTACCTTTTAATCCTTCGGATGTTAACCTAGGTCCGGCCACAGATTGTGGACCAAAATACACTCCCGCAATGTCTGAAGGATATAAAATACCCAAGGTATTGCTCGAACTAGAAGCCCCGGCAGTAGGCCACAAAAACATTTGCATCCGTCCTGAGGTACCATCAACTGGACTAGAGAAATTTGCGTTGCCAGTGCCACTGCCATCTTGCGCATCGGCCAATACTCCGTCTTTACTCTTACCTTGCCCCGAAAAATTCTTTTGTTGAAAATTTCCACTTACTTCATCAAAGCCATAATTAAAAAATACATCGTGTAATAAATTGTTCCAAAAAAATAAATTTACAATGGCTGCATTTAAGTTATTAGCTGCAGAGGAATCTATACCATATGGATAATCAAAGGTTAAACTATCTCCTCCATCAGGCGAAAAACCAATGGTAGTTTCGTTGTCACTTGCCTTATCATCTTTTGCCCAAACATTGTTCCCTCTGGTAGTGGTAAATTCTGCACCGGCTACACCATCAGTATCATGCCATCCATATGGTGAGCTATTAGCCGCAGCTGGATTACTAACCATGCTTCTAGGTCCTCTTGCCGGACTCTCTAACGGCAATGGAAAAACATTGTAAGTTCCATTGTTTGCTTTTTTACCCAGTGATATGGCACTTACCTCCTCATCAAACCAAAAGCCATTTAATTGTTTTGGGCTATTTGAAGAATGGATTGGCAATTCACAATGGGTTGTATAGCTAACTTGTTCTATAACCGCACCAGTTTGTGCATCCACTTTTTTATTCCACCAATCATATGTTTCATCATTTAAGATTTCAACTTGATATACCAACATAAGTTTATCGGCCTTGGCAAAATAGCCTTGCTTCACAGCAATTTTTTCTGAAGAAATAGTTGGGTCGAACCAAACCATTTTACCGTTGTTCCATTCTGAAGTTTTGTTGGCAATACTTGCAGCAGAAATTCCTTCCGAAGTAGCTGCCGCTTGCAAAGATTGCATAGGGCTTAATTTAGCCATTTTGCTATTTATTCTGCCTTCTGCAGTAGGAATGAAATTATGGTGGTAGGCCACTACTTTTCCGGCTTGGGTTAAATGGATATCTACATTTGCATTGAAAACCTCTAATCCAAATACAAGTTGGTTGCCATAAACATGGGTAATGCCATTGTGTGCACTTGTGTATTGAGAGGTAATTGCAAATTCTAGTTTTTCTGCATTTGGAAATTGCTCGTTTTTTAATACCTGAGCCAATTCGCTAATTATCTGTGTTTGAATAACTTGCGCATTGGCATTAAACAAAAAAGTTACAAGAGTTACTAGTTGTAGTAGCGTTTTTTTCATATATGGTTTGGTTCAAAATTTTATAAAATCAAATGTCAAGAACTTAATATTAAAATCCTAATGTACTGGCTAGAAATGACGCAATAAACAAGCAAAAACTTATTTTCTTACACAATTGAGACGAATAACCTGCTTTTTTTAAACTCTTTTTAATGCTTTTGATCCAAATTTTTGGTGAAGAGGTAGTAAAATAAATATAATAGAATAGGCCACCCCTAATTGAGATTGCAAGGGAGATTCAAATTGAAAGCCTACACTCATAATTAACACGTGGGTTGATAGGAGTGGATCGAAATAGGCCTTTTTATAAAAGAGAGGAAAGTAAAAACTACAGGTGAAAACGATAACGCCAATGATTCCAATAGCACCGAAGTAATATAAAAACTGGTTATGTGGGATAATTATTTTGCTTACATCTGGGTAATCTTTCTTGAAAATAGCATCATTTAAATCACTGATATCTCCTAAACCACAACCCCATAATAGGCTACTTTCTTTTGCTATGCGAATGCCATTTTTATAAGATATCATTCTGCTACCAAGACTCTGATTATTGGCGCTTCCATTATTTTGGTAATTGTTTAAATCTTGGGTAGTATTGGCAATTTTGTTACTAACAGTGGGCGAAACCATGAGCGTAATTCCGCCAATTAAAAACAATACCAAGGCCGATATAAAGGCCGTTTTGAATTGCCTTTTTTGAAAAATTAATTTACTTAATTCAACTATGATTACAAGATACATAGCAAGCAAACCGCTTCGCACAGAGAATACATGTATGAAAATAAACAAAAAAACACCTCCCACTAAAAATATCATTCTTTCCGATTTTAACTTGTAGTATAAGTTTTTTTGATACAACCAGTTTGCTACATAAACAGCAAAAACAATCATTAAACTCAATGTTGGGTGGTGACTCAATAAGGTTGGCATTACCCTGCTTTCCAAATAAAGCTGATTGATAATTTCTTGGTTCATCAAATAATAACCAAATGCAAACAAACACATGATTAATATGCCAATAAAATAAAACTCATACAACAAGAAAAACCTGCGCGATGATAAGCGTGGAATCTTTATAAAACTCAATGGTAATAGGAGGTAGGGGATGGCTATTTGCCACTTTTCCATTAAATAACTAAGGTTGTTTGAATAGCAAAATGACGGTAATAGAATGAGGTAGGAAATACTTAAAACCAAAAATGGTTTAGTATCCACTTTTTCACTTAACTCAATTGGTTTGATCCAATAACTTAAACCCAAAAGCACCAAAATAACCATACTCAAGCTAGGCAATATGCGCGCAAAATCAAGGATCATTATTCCTAAAATAAGAAATAAGCAGGCATAAAACATCAGGTATGATCTAAGTTTTTCCATTTTACTTGAGTATATAGTTTTTATATTCACCAATCCTATAGCCTGTTTTTCTTTCAAACCAATACAATAATCGGTTTTTAATTGATATTTTATCCTTATTCCACTTTGGTTCAAAAGGCCAATTCTTTTCTGTGATCCTATTTTGTATGCATTTTGGGTGTTGCCCTAAAAATGGCAATAAATCATCAATATTTGAATAATCAAATTGGTTAATTGTCTCCTCTTGTGCTTTGATCCAATCATCTGTATGCCACAATTGGTGAAAATTTTTGATTTTTTCTTTCATGGTTTCTGGATGACGAACCCAACCATAATGAAATATTTCACCACCACTTTTTTTTACTTTTAACTTGTTTTCACCTCTTCTAAAACCTTGTGCATCTTTATAAGATAAAATATCGGGCAGGTTTCTAATTATCCGGATTTCATCTCTATAATAATCCCGTGAATTGGCTACATAACTAAAATTTCCAAAAAAGTGTTTGTACGAAAACAGCAATCCTTCAATTTCATTATTGTGGAGATTGTTTTGCATTGCCGCAGCAATTTCACCATAATATGCATCATTGATTAATTCATCTGCTTGAATATATACACACCAATCAGCGTTAGGATCAACCAGCTTTTTGGCTTTATCTGTTTCAACTGCTAACACCCTTCCACCTTCACGTAAACTATCGTCCCAAACAGATTCAAATATTTTAATTTTATCAGATTGGATAGATTGAATTAACCCCAAAGTGCCATCTGATGAATTGCCAACTAATACAATTACTTCATCGCACAATGGTAAAATGGAATGAATAGATTCAACTATTGGGTAGTCGTATTTAATGGCATTTCTTACAATGGTAAATCCGCTAACAAACATATTTATTTCGCTCTAATGGCCTCTACTGGATCTAATTTGGAAGCAGTGTAAGCAGGTATAAATCCAGAAATAATACCTATACTAACTGATACCAAAATACCTGTTACAATATTTCCTGTGCTTAAAAATAAATTGATTTCCATGAAGTGCTTTACTAATACCGTTATTGAAAATACACTCAATAAACCTATCGCTCCGCCTACCAGGCAGAGCACAATAGCTTCCACTAAAAATTCTATTAAGATGAAATAATTTTTTGCACCCAAAGACTTTTGTATGCCTATTTGTTGGGTACGTTCTTTTACACTCACAAACATGATATTGGCAATTCCAAATCCTCCAACTAATATGGCAAACAAGCCAATAATCCAACCGCCTAAATTTACCACACTGAATAAACTCTTCAATGGTTTTGATAGCAAGGTGGTTTTATTTATTGCAAAATCTGGATCTTCGCTAGGTCTTAATTTTCTAATCGACCTCATAACCCCCTTTAATTCATTTTCGAGCAGGTCAACTGAAATGCCATCTTTGGCTTTAATTTGAATTCTGCTACTCACATTATTGCTGTTTAATCTTATGTAGTTGGCTGCTGTTTTTACAGGAATCACAAATACATTATCCATGCTATTTCCCAACATGCTTTCACCTTCCTTTTTAAACACCCCAATAACCATAAATTTTCTTCCTTTTACGCTAATTTCTTTTTCAATAGGAAATATAGATGGGAATAAATTTTCTTTAATATCTGAGCCAATTATCACTACCTGGTCTGCATTCTTAGATTCATTCTCGGTAAAGAAACGTCCTTCCTCTAACTCAAAATCTTTTATATCTGGAAAGCCTTGGGAAACTGCCATGCCAGTGACATTTTCGGCATTTAAATTTTTATATTTAACAGTGGTACCTGGCAGGTTAATGCTCAAAGCCATTCCCTTTCCTAAGGTAACATATTCTTCTAATTTTTCTAATTCGTCGATTGTTGGATTGGGTCTATTCATGTATTGCCACCACTTATAATCTGGACCGAACTCCCATGGCCATTTTTCAATGATGGCAACATCTTTTCCTAAGCTATCCACGCTATCTTGCAAGTTGCGCTCAAGCGAGTTCACGATACTCAATACCATAATAATGCAAAATATGCCAATGGTAATGCCTAAGGTAGATAAAAAAGTTCGAACCACATTACTGCGCAGTGCTGCAAAAGCAGATTTTCCACTTTCAATAATCTGACCAATTACTAATCCAAATTCACTCTTCTTTTTCATCCACTTTGTTTTAGTTTCTATCCATCAAATTATCAACGCTGTTGTCGTAGGCTTTTATAATGTTTCGAACCAATTTATGGCGCACCACATCTTCAAAAGATAAATAAGCAAATTCAATACCTTCAATTCCTTCAAGGATTTTTATGGCTTTCACCAAACCCGACATACTTTTTCTAGGTAAGTCAATTTGTGTAAGGTCGCCTGTAATGATAAACTTTGCATTTGGACCCATGCGGGTTAAAAACATTTTTAATTGTAAGTCGGTGGCATTTTGTGCCTCATCCAAAATAACAAAAGCATTGTCTAAGGTTCGGCCTCGCATAAATGCCATTGGTGCAATTTCAATGACCCTGGTTTCTAAGTACAACTTCAGTTTTTCTGGCGGAATCATATCGTCTAAGGCATCGTATAAGGGCCTTAAGTAAGGATCAATTTTTTCTTTTAGGTCGCCGGGTAAAAAGCCTAGATTTTCTCCAGCCTCCACTGCGGGTCTCGCCAAAATAATGCGTTTGATTTCTTTGTTTTTTAAAGCCCGAACAGCCAAAGCAACTGCCGTATAGGTTTTACCGGTTCCTGCCGGACCAATGGCAAAGAGAATATCATTTTTATCCATTAAGGTAACCATTTTTCTTTGGTTTGGGGTTTTTGCCCTTATCACCTTTGCATGATTTCCATACAAAAGCACATCACCTTGGTCGCCTTGATTTTTATTTTCTTCTTTATTTTTTTCTTTGCCTAAACTGCCACTTAATATCATTTCCAATTGAATGGAAGTGATGCCTCCATTTTGCTCAATGTGGTGAATCATGTGCTCAAATTTTTCCTCAAAGAGGGCAATTTCACTGGCTTTTCCTTGTAAAATTACTTGATTACCTCTGCCTATAATTTTCAATTGCGGAAAATGCAATTGAAAAGTTTTTAGGTTTTGATTATGAACACCAAAAGCTACTGATGGGTCAAGTTGTTCAATTAAGATTTCTTTGCTATTCAAATTTTAGTGTACTTGCGGATAATTTGTACGAAAATAGTAAAAGAAATTGAACTCTGTTATTACTCTTATTTCTGATTATGGTGCGGGCAGCCCTTACACAGCAGCAATGCTTGGCTCGGCCCTTACACTTATGCCTCAAACAAATGTAATTGAGCTCTCGCATCACATTCCTCCATTTGATTTGGTTCAGGCAGCCTTTTTTTTAAAATCTGTATACCACCAATTTCCAAAGGGAACTTGCCATTTAATTTGCCTCGATACTAGCATTTCATTGCACCAAAAAATATTAGTGGTGGAGGCCGATGGGCATTATTTCTTGGGTGCCGACAATGGTATTTTTTCGCTTTTGTTTGATCAAAAATTGGTTCAGGCTTATAAAATTATTACAAAGGGCGATGCTAATTTGGAACTGTTTTCGGAGAAAAATATTTTTCTGCCATTTTTGGCCAAATTTTTTGAACAAGGCAGCTTCGAAGGTTTGGTAGTTCCTGATCAATTTTCGCAGAAAAAACAAAGCATTCAGGTTAACGAAGATGAAAATGGATTGAGGGGAACTGTCATGTTTATTGATGGATACAGCAATGCCATTACCAATATTCACAAAAGCCTGTTTGAGAATACTGGCAAAGGACGCACATTTATTTTGTACTATTGGGGCAAGCACACCATAGAAAAATTAAGTGCAAATTTTGAAGATACCAATGCAGGCGACGATATGTTGCTTTTTAATGAAAATCAGTATTTGATGTTGGCCATCAACAAAGGGAAAGGTGCGCAACTGCTGGGCTTAAAGCCAGGCTCGAACATCATCATAGAATTCCAAGAGGAAGCAGACCTTATTTAGTCGTTTCCTTCACCTCGTTTTAAACTGTATTTATCAATTTTATTGTACAAATGACTGCGTTGAATATCTATTTCAGCAGAAGTTTTAGCTACATTCCAACCATTTTTCTTCAACTTTTCTTCTATAAAAATACGCTCCACATATTCCTTAAATTCTTGTAAGGTACTAAAGCGTTCGTAGATAGATTTCTCTTCATCTCTGGCATTAATTGGGTTGGCAAATTTTTGTATGTCTTCCAAAGTAATGCGTGGCTGACCCAATATTACCAAGCGTTCCACAATGTTTCTGAGTTCTCTGATATTGCCGCTGAAATTGAGTTTCTTAAATTCTTCCAGGGCTTGTGGTAAGAATGTTTTTTTAGGCAAGCCACCGTCTTCACAAACCTCTTTCACAAATTTTTCTGCTAACAATGGAATATCATCTCTTCTTTCGTTTAAAGAAGGAACATGAATTAAAATAACGCTTAAACGGTGGTATAAGTCCATTCTAAAAGTGCCCTTTTCAATTTCTTTG
>CANKQY010000029.1 GCA_947485745.1 Bacteroidota bacterium | reverse complement strand
TTTTTTAATTGGTCTTCATCTAACTCATGAGCCATGTTTTTTATTTTTTGGGTATCATAGGCTGTTAAGCCAACAAATACCATTACACCAACATAGGAAATGATGTAACCCATGGTATCACTTTTGATAAAATAGTTTACAATACTGGCAAGTATGATACCAATTAAACCCATCATCATAAGTGACCCAAAACCACTTAAGTCTTTTTTGGTAAAATAGCCAGCAGCGCTCATGATTCCAAAAGTACCCGCTGTAACTAAAAATGCTGTTGAGATGGCGGCACCTGAATAAACTAGCAATACTACAGATAAAGTAATGCCATTTAAAATAGCATAGGCAAGAAAGAGTAAAATAGAGGTAAGATTACTCATTTTCATCACGCGCGCGCTCAGGTACCAAACTAATCCAAGTTCTCCAAAAATTAAGCCCATAAAAACAAATGGGGTATTGAAAACAAAATTTAATAAAGGTTCGGAGCTAACAGTTAATACAGAAGTAATTGCAGTAAGAATTAGTGCAAGCATCATCCAACCATAAACACCAGTAATAAAAGAAGCGGCTGATACGCCAGATTTTGAAGAGATAATTGTAGGTTCCATTTTTTCTAATTATATTTTTTATAAATTGATTATTTTTTTACCAACCACTTGCTAAAACATCAGCAATATGCATGATGCGAAGGGGCAATTGTTTGTTCTTTATAAAACCATCGAGATGCATCAAACAAGCATAATCATTTGAAATAATTATATCTGCACCAGTTGCCAATGCGTTTTGAATTTTTTGCTCTGCCATTTGCACACTCATTCCTTCAAAATTAATAGAAAAAGTACCGCCAAATCCGCAACAATCTTCTCCACATGGCAAATCAACTAAAGTTAAACCTTCAACCATTGCCAAAAGCTTCCGTGGCTGCTCTTTGATATTGCAATGGTTAAGCGACTGGCATGAATCCATATAAACTGCCTTAGCGCTTAACTTTGATTCCAGAGATTCGAGCTTCATTACATCAATTAAGAATTCACTTAACTCAAAGTTTTTCTTTTGAAGCTGGCGGTATTTGTTGTGATAACTTGAATTTTGAAACAATAAATCGTATGAATTCCTAATCATTCCGGTACAAGCAGCAGCGCCACAAACCAAGGTTTTATCACTTCCTACTTCATTGAGCAGCTTCTCCCCCACCTCACGCGCATCTTCCCAATGACCGGCATTAAATGCAGGCAAACCACAGCAGGTTTGTTCTGGATTGTAATGAACTTTACAACCTACCTTTTCTAATATCTTAACCATGTTAAAACCAGTATTTGGAGAAAACTGATCAACAAAACAGGGAATAAATAAATCTACCTTCATTAAGGATGTACTTCTTTAAAGTTCTTAATACGCATGATGAAAAACAGCGCTAATATAAAGAATATGATTAATGCTAGCACAGAAGTACGCATATTTTGTGTGTAATTGTTGATTAAGGCAAAAGATAAAGTACCCAAAACAGTGGCCATTTTTTCACAAAAATCATAAAAACTAAAATAAGAAGCTGTGTCTTTTGTTCCATCGGGAATGAGTTTCGCAAAGGTGCTCCTGCTCATAGATTGAATACCACCCATTACCGAACCCACTACAGCAGCAAGTAAAAAGAATTGGTTTTCTGTATTAACATAATATGCCGCAGTTGTAATTCCAATCCATACCAAAATCATGAATATTAGGGCATATATGTTTCCAACAATAGCAGAAATTTTTGCAAAACCCCAAGCACCCAATACCGCAATTAACTGAATAATTAAAACCGTCATAATGAGTTTGTCGGGCTTCATACCCAATTCTTTTTCACCAAACATACTAGCCACATACATAACTGTTTGAACACCCATTGCACTAAAGAAATAACCAATTAGGTACCTTTTAATAACCGCATTTTCAGGCAAATTTAATTCACCATACACTTTTTTAATCTCCTTAAAACCATTACTTATTATGCCACCAGGTTTAGGTTCAGCCCTAGATTTTTCTGGCAAACGCCTAAATGTTATTTGTGCAAAACCAGCCCACCACAAACCTACAGTAACAAAGGCCCATTTTATGGCAATTCCTGAATAATATTTTTGGGCATTTTCTAAAGCCACTAAATCAGTGAGTGAAGGATCAGCTGCCATCAATTCCTTTACTTTGTCTACAACAGGGAAAAATAAACCCACATTTTTGATCATTGCTAGGTTTAATACTAACAAAACAACACTTCCTATATATCCCAAAGAGAAGCCTCTAGCGCTTAGTTTATCATATTGGTCCTCAGTAGCTATCTCTGGCAGAAAGGCGTTATAAAATACAATGCTACCACCAAAACCAAACAAGCCCATTACAAAACAAATTATGCCAAACCAGAGAGTGGCAGGATTGAAAAAATACAAAAGCATGCAAGAAAATGAACCTAAATAGCAAAAGAACTTCATAAATTGCTTTTTGTTCTGCTTTGCATCAGCAATTCCAGATAAAATTGGATTGATAAATGCTACCAATAAAAAACTAAGCGAAATACAAAAAGTATACAAGGCAGAATTAACCACATTGAACCCAAATACATTGATATACGAAACGTTCTTTACAGCGTCATAGGTGCCTGCATTGATAGAGGCTGTTTTACTAACACTATTAAAGTAAACCGGAAACAAAGTAGCTGTGATAGATAGGGAAAAAACACTATTAGCCCAATCATACATTGTCCATGCTTTAGTTATTTTTGGATCGTTTAGCTTATAACTCATGATTGCAAAATAACTATTTAATTGATTTTTACAATTAACAAGAATTGAATTACCAATGTAGCCCTTCTTAAAACCAAGAATTTAATTGATTTGAAAAAAAAATAATTTCAATCAAATATATATCGTAATATTGCAATAAATAAATTAAATACAATGGGCGCTTCAAAAACCGAGCATTTCTCTGATGAACAAAATACCATTGCCATTATTGCTAAAGCTTTAGGGCATCCTGCAAGAATCGCTATTATTGAGCACCTCATTAAAGTTAACGCTTGCATTTGTGGCGAAATAGTAAATGAGCTACCATTGGCTCAACCTACAGTTTCGCAGCATCTCAAAGAATTAAAAAACGCCAAAATCATTAAAGGTACAATAGAAGGTAATAGCATTTGCTATTGTATTGATGAAACGACCTTGAACCATTTAAAAAATTATTTCGAAAACATTACCAAACAATTAAAAATTAAAAGTACTCATTGTTGTTAATTAAAAATACAGCTATAACATGTTACCAAAAATCAAAGAAAGATGCGAGGCATTGATCAAAAATTTTCAAGAAATAAGTAGCGATAGGAAACTAATTTTAGACAATTTAACTTCTTATATTCAAGAAAAAATAAATGGTCATCAACCCATTCAACTCAATTATATCTGCACGCATAACTCAAGAAGAAGTCATTTAGGCCAAATTTGGTCGGCAGTAGCAGCAAACTATTTCCAAATAAAAAATGTTAGGAGCTTCTCTGGCGGAATAGTAGCAACAGCTGTTCATTTAAATACCATTGAAGCCCTTATAAATGCAGGCTTTATGATTAAGCAATTAAACAATACTGTAAACCCTGTTTACCAAGTATTTTTTGGCGAAGAAGAGTTTACAAACTGCTTTTCAAAAATGCACAATCATGCAAGCAACCCAAGCGAAAATTTTGTAGCAATAATGACTTGCTCGGATGCAGATGAAAACTGTCCCTTTATTGCTGGCTGCGACATTCGCATTGGAACTACCTATAATGACCCAAAGGCCTATGATGGCAGTATTTTACAAATAGAAAAATATACTGAACGCAGCAATGAAATTGCCATGGAATGTTTGTATGTTTTTTCAAATCTTCAATCATTATGAGTGCCAACAATTGTGCCCCGATAGTAAATAGAAAAAAACTGAGTTTCTTAGATCGCTTTCTAACCTTATGGATTTTTTTAGCAATGCTAATTGGTGTGGGTATAGGATTTTTTATTCCCGCTAGCAGCAATTTTATTCAATCTTTTTCTAATGGAACTACCAATATTCCATTAGCCATTGGATTAATATTAATGATGTACCCTCCATTGGCAAAAGTAAAATATGAGCAAATGGGTGAAGTTTTCAAAAATACCAAAGTGCTTGGTGCTTCCCTTTTTTTAAATTGGATTATTGGTCCGATACTCATGTTTATATTAGCCTTACTATTCCTTCAAGATTACCCAGCATACATGATTGGCGTTATTTTAATTGGACTAGCACGATGCATCGCTATGGTGGTTGTATGGAATGATTTAGCAGATGGAAGCAGAGAATATGCTGCAGGCTTAATTGCTCTCAATAGCATTTTTCAAGTATTTCTATACAGTGCTTATGCCTATATTTTTATAACAGTTTTACCACCAATTTTGGGATTTAAAGGATTTGAAGTAAGCATTAGTATTGGCCAAATTGCAGAGAGTGTTGGCATTTATTTAGGTATTCCATTTGCTCTCGGAATTATAAGCAGGTATGCACTAATTAAACTGAAAGGTGAAATTTGGTTTCAAGAAAAATACATTCCTTTTATATCACCAATCACTCTAATTGCATTGCTATTTACCATTATTTTGATGTTTAGTTTAAAAGGAAAACTCATCGTCCAAATCCCCATGGATGTTATTCGCATTGCAATACCCCTACTCATTTATTTTGTTATCATGTTTGTATCAAGTTTTTTCATTGGAAAATACTTTGGTGCAGATTACGCAAAAAGCACTTCCATTGCTTTTACAGCTACCGGCAACAATTTTGAATTGGCCATTGCTGTTGCCATTGGTGTTTTTGGTATTAACAGCGGCCAAGCCTTTGCAGGAGTAATTGGTCCACTAGTAGAAGTACCAGCGCTTATTGCTTTAGTTAACTTGGCATTTTGGTTCAGAAAGAAATATTTTAAATAATTTAGCCCTTAAAATTTCTGTTTGAACCCAAACAAATTTTACCCAATTAATCTGCCTAATCTGAAGTTAACTTAGCACAAATAATTTTAGTATATTCGCTCTTAGATGCCACATATTAGTAAAAAGAAATTTGCCTATAAAATTGGTCCCTTTTTAAGAGCATATCTTAAAAAACATGGCAGGGAAACAGAAATTCCTATTCATTACTCCAACTTAAAACTGCACAAGGAAAGCATTTCACATTACGATAAAAAAGGAAAAGACACCTTATGGGAAACTTGTATTTACGGACCAGAGGAACAAGATAGAATTTACCTGCATCTACTTGAGATTTATGCACTGCTTAAAGTGGGTGGCGACATGCAAGTGATAGAACATTTAGTAGTAGATAGAATTGATATTTGTTTGTATGGCAATACACTGCCATTTAGAATAAGAATCATCAATAAATTGAACGATAATTTTGATTATTTCTATGTTAAAAATGCAGATGCATCTAGGATATATGGACTGGAGTTAGAGCACTTGCTATCCCCTAACAGGATAAGTTATTTAGTAAGCGGCAATACCCTCATTGAGGAGCACATTGTTGGGCTGCCAGGTGATGAATTTATTAAGAATTATGCTCCTAAAGACCACTTTAATTGTACCAGGCTTGCCAAAGAATTTGTTAAGTTTAATGAGAGGTGCTTTATTAGGTTATTGGGAGATATGCATTCTAGCAATTTTGTGGTTCAAATTACACCAGATTTTGATGAAACAATTTACCGAATTCGAGCCATAGATTTCGACCAACAATCATTTGAAGGTAGAAAAAATATTTACTTACCTCAATTCTACAAACAGAATAAATTCTTCTTTGATACCGTTCAAAAATATGTAAGCAAAAAAAGTTTACTACAGTATCAAAGAGAAGAAAGAATGGTAATGGTAACTCGAATGAAAGCAGCCAAATGGCCGCTAATAAGCTTAATAGAGGCAATGAGCAAAGAATCAATTGCACCCGAAAAGAACATAAAAACACTTGCCTCAGAACTCGCAATTTTTTACAATAGCCCACGCATCCTCAAATCCAAAAACATGGGAGAAATAGTAAAATCCTCACTCCTTGAAGCACTGAGGGTAAGGAAAGAAACGTAAAACCATGGATTCGACAGGCTCACCATGACGCTAATCGACAGGCTCTCCATGACGCTAATCGACAACTCACCATGGATTCGACAAGCTCACCATGACGTTAATCGACAGGCTCTCCATGACGCTAATCGACAGGCTCTCCATGACGGTGCTGTCACCTTCTCCACTTCTCCTCTTCTCCACTTCTTTCTAAACTAAGCTGCTTGGAAATTCTTCAATTTAACTTGTTCAATTTTTTGGGCTGCATCCTTTGCGGTAATGGTTAATTTTTTAATTTTATTTCCGCTTGGGGCGTCAAACATATAATCTATCATTAAGGCTTCACAAATGCTGCGTAAACCACGTGCACCTAACTTCAAGTCAAATGCGGTATCTACTATCATATCTATTACTTCATCTGCAAAAACCAACTCTATGTCCTCTAATGACATAAGGTGAATGTATTGCTTGATTAACGCATTTTTAGGTTCAACCAAAATACGTTTAAGGATAACTTTATCAAGGGGATCCAAATGACAAAGCACCGGCATCCTGCCAATAATTTCTGGGATTAAACCGTAGGTTCTTAAATCTGCAGCTGAAACATATTTTAGCAAACTGGTATCAGAATTCTTATTGGGCAATTCGGTTGTTTTAAATCCAATGGCCTGAGTTTGCAACCTACGCGCAATCATTTTATCAATTCCTTCAAAAGCACCACCACAAATAAATAATATATTTTCAGTGTTTATTTGAATCATTTTTTGATCAGGATGCTTTCTTCCTCCTTGAGGAGGTACATTAGAAATTGTTCCTTCCAAAATTTTCAATAATGCTTGTTGAACGCCTTCTCCACTCACATCACGGGTAATACTTGGATTATCACTTTTACGTGAAATCTTATCCATTTCATCAATATAGATAATACCTCTTTCGGCCGCAGCTACATCATAATTTGCAGCTTGAAGCAAGCGGGTTAAAACGCTTTCAACATCTTCTCCAACATAGCCTGCTTCTGTTAAAACGGTAGCATCTGCAATGCAAAAAGGCACCTGTAACATACGAGCTAAAGTTTTAGCTAGTAGCGTTTTGCCCGTGCCGGTTTCGCCCACCATTAAAATATTTGATTTTTCCAACTCTACTTCATTGGTTTTCTTTGCTAATACCCTTTTGAAATGGTTATAAACAGCCACACTCAAAACCTTTTTGGCATCATCTTGGCCAATAACATAAGTATCAAGGTGCTGCTTTATCTCAGCAGGTTTAAGCATTTTAATTACTTTTTCAGCACTTTTTAACTCAACAGACTCTTTGTCCTCGTTTATTATACGGAATGCCTGCCCAATGCAATTTTCGCAAATAAGTGCATCCAAACCTGAAATTAAATAATTTACCTCACTTCTACTGCTCCCACAAAAAGAGCATATATCTTCTTTTTTCTTTGCCATGAATTACAAATATAGGTCTTAAGTTTTAAATATTATAAATAACCCCGCTCTTAGCCAACATCAACGAGCCAAAAAAAAAAGGAGCTGCAATGAAGCAACTCCTTTACTTTTTCTTATTGGTTAAAAATTTTATTTCTTTTCAACTTCCTTTTTATGCTTTAAAAGCACATCATCAATCATACCATACTCCTTGGCCTCAGCTGCTATCATCCAATAATCACGGTCGCTATCAGCTTGCACTTTATCAAAAGGCTGACCGGTATGATCAGCAATGATATCATACAATTCTTTCTTTAATTTTTGAATTTCGCGAGCAGTGATTTCAATATCTGAAGCCTGTCCTTGCGCTCCACCAAGTGGTTGGTGAATCATAACGCGAGCATGAGGCAAAGCACTTCTCTTTCCTTTTTCGCCGGCGCACAACAATACAGCTGCCATAGATGCGGCCAAACCAGTACAAATAGTAGCTACATTAGGATTTACCCATTGCATGGTATCATAAATACCTAAACCAGCATAAACAGAGCCACCTGGCGAATTGATATACATTTGAATGTCTCTGCGGGCATCCATTGAATCCAAAAATAATAATTGCGCCTGAACAATATTGGCAACATAATCATCAATAGGCATTCCTAAAAAAAGAATACGATCAGCCATTAAACGAGAGAAAACATCAATTTCTCTAAAATTCATTGGACGCTCTTCAATAACTGTTCTAGTCATTCCTTCCATAGAACTTTCAATATAGGCATCCACTTTCATACTGCTAATGCCTTTGTGCTTTACCGCATATTTGCGGAATTCATTTCCTAAATTCATATTGTGGTGGTTTTGGTCAAATATATATTTTTTTTATAATTCGCAAATTGGGTATATACAGTACTTTTATCAATCATTATGCCAAAGCAAAATATGACAGCGAGTGTGAAACATTGTCAGAATAAACTAATTAAGTTACATTTTACCTATCGTGGCAATTCTATCCCCTTTAATTTTCTGTATAGACTGATGGCATGTCTATCTGTTAAACCTGCCACAAATTCACAAACCGCGATGATTCTTATATATAAACTCTGTTTCAATTCATCTTTTGGTGTTTTTAAATAATCTGGAAATAGCTCTGCAATCTTGGCACTTCGGTAACTGCTTTTTTGTGTATCCTGCTCGCATAATTGGTTCAGGGCATCTAAAAACATTTCCAGTAAGCCACCAATAACCTCAAAACCGGCTGCTTCTATTTCAATTACCTCTCTTGCTTTATATACCTTTTCTAATGATATCTTTTTGATCCTATCTATTTCATTTTTGTGACTACTCAAATTCAACAGAGACTGATCGAAACTACCAGCCAACATAGCCTCCTCATTTTCTAAGAATAAGGCTGCCATTTCTTTAATTAAACTATTGATTGCAACAGCTCTTAAATAGGAAACTTTTTCATCTTGGTGCAAGATGCGCTCATAGTTTTCTAAAAACAGAGAACCACCAGCGATAGGAATAAGAAGCTCTTCTGCCAGAGAAAAATCAATCCAACGTAAACGCAGTCCATCTTCAAAATCAATGATATGGTAACAAATATCATCTGCCGCTTCTACTAAAAATGCCAAGGGGTGCCTTCTAAAATGGTAACCTTCCGAAGTTTCCACTTGCAATAATCCTAGGGTTGAAGCAATTCCACTATAAAGGTCTTTTTCACTTTGAAAATAGCCAAATTTCTTTTCACTTGCTCTTCCTTTTTGGAATAGCGGGAGGCTTTCCTTGGGATATTTAGTAAAGGCCGCTAAGGTTGGATAACTAAGCCTAATACCGCCTGTACCAATATTTCCGGCATTGGTTAAAATTCTGAAGCCATTTGCATTGCCTTCAAAACGGATAAGATCGTTTATTTCTTGATCCGAAAGATTTACTAAATATTTTTGTCCGTTGCCATTTTTAAAATATTCGCTGATAGCAGATTCGCCGCTATGACCAAAAGGAGGATTACCAATATCATGCGCTAAACTTGCAGCAGCCACAATAGCGCCAAAATCATGGTGAGTAAGGTGCTTTGATAAATCAGGATATTTTTCGAGCAGGGCTTGTCCAACCATTTTGCCCAAAGTACGACCAACACTGCTAACCTCTATGCTATGTGTAAGTCTGTTGTGCACAAAATCGTGTTCAGGAAGTGGGATTACTTGGGTTTTATCCTGCAAGCGCCTAAATGGAGTAGAAAAAATAATACGGTCGTAATCTTGTTCGAAGATACTTCTATTCTGCATTTCATTTAGGTTACGGGCATTTTTGTCGCCATACCTAAAAGCTTGTAATAAGGTAATCCAGTTCATCAAAATATTTTGTCGAATATACTAAATGTTGAAGGATTGAATAATATAATCAATATTTTTGTTGTAGATGAGTTTCAAAAAAAACATTCGCTTTATCATTAATCCAATCTCTGGGGGTAGGACAAAAAAAAATATTCCTAACCTAATTGAACAATATTTAGATAAAAATCTGTTCAATTATGATATTGCCTACACAGAATCTGCACCCCATGCCAAAGAACTTTCAAAGGAAGGTGTAGCACTTAAAAAAGATGCAATAATTGCTGTAGGTGGCGATGGCACAATTAACTTAATCGCCTCAGAACTCATTCACACCAATATACCTATGGGCATCATACCATTAGGTTCAGGAAACGGATTTGCACGCTCACTCAATATTCCATTAAAAACTGAGTCTGCCATTCAATTATTAAATTCACACAATATCTTTCATATCGATACCGGTTCAGCCAATAAAATACCATTTATCAATGTTTGTGGATTTGGATTTGACGCCCACGTGAGTGCAAAATTTGCCTCCGCTGGAACAAGAGGATTACAAACCTATGCTAAAATTAGTTTGCAAGAATTGAGGAGTTATCAAATCCAAGAATATAAAATACTGATAGAAAACGAAACAAAGCAGATTTCGGCATTTATTATGGCAATTTGCAATGGACCTCAATATGGCAACAATGCTTTCATTGCACCACTTGCCGAATTTAATGATGGCCTTTTCGACCTAACAATATTAAAAAATGTAACATGGAAAAATATGTTAGGAATAAGTACCGATTTATTTTTAAGAACCTTACATAAATCAAAATCAACAACAAGCTATAAGCTAAAAGAAACAACAATATATATGCCCAGTGAAGCTTATGTAAATATTGATGGTGAGGCTATTTGGTTCGAACCAAAAATTGAAATTAACATGTACCCAAAATCACTCAAAATAATTATTCCTTAGCATGAATAAACCGCAAAATAAAAACAATAACAGAGCAGGTATTGTGTATTCTACCGACACCAATTTTGAATTTCAACATTTTGGTGAATCAGAGAACAATACTCTTGCTCCTCAACAACAGAATTTAAAAATATACCTCGATAGAAAAGGAGGTGGGAAATTGGTTTCAAGAATATCGGGATTTATTGGAAACGAAACAGATCTAGCTGCCTTAGCTTCTCATTTAAAAAAGTTATGTGGTGGCGGCGGAACAGTAAAGGATGGTGAGATTTTAATTCAAGGTGATTTCAGAGATAAACTATTGACATGCTTGCTAAAAGAAAATTACAAAGTAAAAAAGGCAGGAGGGTAATTCTTTCATTGTGAAAGATTTTGGTAAATTTAATTTGAGTTTAATTTTTTTGACAAAATTAAAGGATAACTTGGCTAAAAGTTTGAAAAAACAAATTAATAAAACTGACCAAAATCTAAATTGAATCAAAAAATAATGAAATTATTAGTAGTAGAAGATGAACCAAAAGTAGCTTCTTTTTTAAAACAAGGATTAGAAGAACAAAACCATGAAATAACTTTGTGCCACGATGGCAAAAATGCAATAAAACTTGCCCAAGAAAATCAATATGATGTGATTATTTTAGATATCATGATTCCGCAAATGGATGGTTTAGAAGTGGCAAAAGAATTAAGACATGAAGGAAATAAAACACCAATATTAATATTAACTGCGCTAGGTTCAACCGACGAAAAAGTTTTAGGCCTTGATGCAGGTGCAGATGATTATTTGGTTAAACCATTTGAATTTAAGGAATTATTAGCCAGATTAAGAGCCTTATCGAAAAGAAATCCCGACAATCTTTCGGGACAAAAAATATTAAAGCTGAATGATTTAGAGCTTGATTTGAATCTTAGAGTTGCCCGAAGAGGTGGCCAAACTATAGACCTTACAACCAAAGAATTTTCACTACTTGAATACCTTATTAGAAATAAGAATAGGGTAATAACAAGGACAGAAATATTGGAAAAAGTATGGGATTCTGGATTTGATACCACCACCAACGTGATAGATGTTTATATTAATTTTATCAGAAAAAAAATAGATAAAGATTTCCCTACTAAAATTATCCATACCATTGTAGGTATGGGTTACATAGTAAAAAGTGATACCTAGAGATTGTTGAAGATGAATATCAATAAATCTTTAACAATTAAATTTACTGCAATTGTTGCAGGTATTCTAATCGCTTTCTCAATTTTCATTTTTCAATTTTCAGAAATTTTCAGAAAAAACGAATTTACAGACAGGTTAAGAAATGTATCTAGAAATGTAGTTGTTAATTATTTAGACAAGGAAGAACTTACCCCTTCTATTTTAAAATTGATGTTCGAGAAGCACCTCAACAGATTCCCCGAAGAGCGCTTGATTATTGCCGATGAGCACTATGAGGTTATCTTTGCTTCTGAAAAAACTCAAGACATAGAAATAGATTTATTAAAGCGCCTATATAAATCAAATAAAGAGTTTATTGTAAATAATTCCGATACCGAATACATTGCTTATATAGTTCCTCATTATGGTACCAATTACTTTGTTGTAAGCAGTGCAATAGACATGGCAGGACAATCTAAATTGAAGTTTTTAAAATCACTTTTAATTATTTTAAATATTGCTTGTATTATTTTGGCTGCTGTGAGTGGCTGGTACTATTCAAGGCAAGCCCTTCAACCTATTAAATCTATGATTGCTAAAGTGGAGGCAATTTCCGAAAGTAGTTTATTTTTGAGGGTAAGTACAGGAAATGGGCAAGATGAAATTGCGCAATTAGCCATTGTATTTAATACCATGCTAGAAAGAATTGAAAAGTCGTTTACCTTACAAAAAATGTTTGTTTCAAATGCTTCGCACGAATTTAGAACACCCTTAACGGTTATGAAAGGGCAGATTGAGGTTTTGCTATTACAAAACAGAACTGATGAAGAGTATTTAAAAACATTTGGTTCACTCCAAGAAGACATTCAAAATTTAATTTCACTCATTAATGGCCTTACTGATTTGGCAAATGTCAATGCAGATTTCCCTAAAATTTCTTTTAAAGATGTATCCATTGTTGAAGTAATGATGGATGCAAAAGAAGAATTAAGCAAACAAAAAAGTAAGTATAAAATCACCTTAGATTGGGATGAATTTCCAACTGATGAAGAGTCGATGCAAACAAAAGGTGACTACGCCCTTTTAAAGTCGACTTTTGTAAATGTAATGGATAATGCCTGCAAGTTTTCATCCGATTTGCAATGCGAAGTAAAAGTTAAATTCGACAAATTATCTATCAAAGTATCTATCATTGATAAAGGCTCTGGAATCGATAAAGCCGACTTGCCCAATATATTTCAACCATTTTATAGGGCCAATAATACCCGTCAGGTTGCTGGGTATGGCATTGGATTAAGTTTGGTTAAGAAAACCATTGAAATACACAAAGGTAAAATTTCACTACAATCGCAAATAGGTGTTGGAACCAATTTTGAAATTATTCTTCCAAATAATTATATTGGCTAAATAGGGTCAAACCATTAACAATTTTTATAAAAACTGCTCGTAATAATGTTGCTTTGCATGTAGCTTTGAACAATAGCTATGCAAAAGCAAATTGGAATATTTCCTTGGCACAACAACAATGATTTAAAACTATTAAAGAGTGGTGAGCCATTCTTCAAGGAACTATTACAACAAATAAATAATGCCCAATCTGAAATTCATTTCCACGTTTATATATTTGAAAACGATTATACAGGAAAAATTTTCTCAGACTCACTTATTGCCGCTGCAAAAAGGAAAGTTCAAATCTATTTGTGGCTCGATGCCTTTGGCAGTGTAAGATTTCCTAATGCGTGGGAAAAGGAATTAAAAGAAAATGGCGCAATAGTAAATTTCTTCTCAAAATTTAAACTGAGTGCGGCACTTCATTTAGGAGTGCGCATGCATCATAAGATTTTTATTTTTGACCGCAACGTTTCACTTATTGGTGGCATAAACATTTCCGATTCGTATAGTGGCTATGGAGGAAAAAAAACATGGCTAGACTATGGCATTCTCATTAAAGGAAATGGGGTAATAGATTTATTGAGAATATGCTTTAAATTAGAAAAAAGATTTTTGCCTTTAAGCAAGGATAAAAAAAGACAACTACAATACAATAAAGAAACAGGTTCATTTAAATCTCGAATCCTCCAAAATCATTGGTCGAAAGCAAAATTTGGAATTAGCAGGCAATACCGTCAAAATATCCGCAACGCACAAAAAGAGATATTAATTTTGGCTAGCTATTTTCTTCCCTCACCGGCCCTAAAAAGATTGATAAAGAAAGCTGCAATGAGGGGAGTAAAAGTTAGACTTGTTTTTGGAGGTGTTTCTGATATTGGGACAATGAAATATGCCACACAATACTTTTATTCTGATTTATTTAAAGCTGGAGTAGAAATATGGGAATGGCAGCCAAGTATTTTACATGCAAAACTGGCATTGATTGATGATGAATGGGTTTGTTTAGGTTCTTACAACCTTAATTATCTTAGCGACTTTGGAAGTACTGAATGTAATATTGAAATTAGAAACAAAGAATTTTTAGAATCCTGCCTAAATGAAATCAACCAAGATCTTCAAAAAAATGCACTTAAAATAAACCATTTATTATTCTTCAAAAAAATTAACCTGTTTCAATCATTACGAAACTATTTGGCCTATAGAATCATGATATTTTCCATGAAGCTATTATCCTTTTTCAAATAAAAATAAGCCTATTTTTTAGGTAATTTATACAAATCTCTAATGGCTACCGAAGCCACAGTGCATCCAAATACAGTGGGCATATAACTAATGGTTCCAACTGCAGATTTTTTATTGCGGGCCTCCATCAACATCAATTGAGAATTAACTACTTTTTCCTCAGCAGAAAAAACAGATTTTACTCCTTTATAAACTCCTAGCCTATGCAAATATTTTCTAGTATAACGGGCCAAATGGCAATTATAAGTTTCTGATATATCTGCAACCCTAACCATGGTTGGATCAACCTTTGAACCTGCCCCCATGCTACTAACTATTGGTATACCTCTATCAATACATGCTTTAATATAAAATACTTTTGGGGATAGCGTATCTATGCAATCTAAGGCATAATCAAATTGGTTGTTATCTAATACATCAAAAGTAAGTTGATCCCTAAAATAAGCGGGAATAACCTGTAAGTCTAAACCTGGATTAATATCCAACAATCGCTCAGCTAAAACCTCTGCCTTCACTTTTCCTTCGGTACTTTTTAAAGCTGGTATCTGCCTATTGCGATTGGTGGGATCAACCGTATCTGCATCCACAATTGTCATTTTACCAACCCCAGCTCGGGCAATCATTTCGGCAGCAATACCCCCTACTCCACCTAAACCAACCACTAAAACATTTGAGTTGATCAGCTTGTGCAATTGGTCTTTACCCAATAGCAACTCAGTTCTCCCCATCCAGGGTTGTATTTCAATACTCATAGAAAAATTTAGGGCAATAATTAAAACACTTCAGATGCAATGGCTTTTGTAACTTCGGCCAAACCCATGGTATAGTAATGTAAAACGGGCACCTTAGCTGCTTTCAATTCTTTACTTTGTTGAATAGCCCACTCAACACCTACTTGTTTAACTGCCTTGTCGTCTTTGCAATTTTCAACGGCTTGAACCAAATCTTCTGGAATGTCGATATGAAACACTTTAGGTAAAACTGTTAATTGACGCTTGGTTGTAAGTGGCTTGATGCCTGGGATTATTGGAATATCAATGCCTAATTTTTTACAGGTATCAACGAACTCAAAAAACTTAGAATTATTAAAAAACATCTGAGTTACGATAAATTCTGCACCCGCATCTACTTTTTGTTTTAGCCACCTTAAATCGCTTTGCATATTTGGCGCTTCAAAGTGTTTTTCAGGATATCCAGAAACACCCACACAGAAATTTGATTGAGACGCATTTTCTAATTCCTCATCCAGATATTTACCATTGTTCATGGCCACAACTTGCTTGAGCAGCTCTAAAGAATCTTTATTCCCATCTGGCTCTGGAACAAAGTTTGACTCATTCTTGATATTATCGCCACGCAATACCAATACATTGTCTATACCCAAAAAATTTAAATCTATTAATGCATTCTCAGTTTCTTCTTTGCTAAAACCGCCACAAATTAAATGAGGAACAGTATCTACATGAAACTTGTTCATAAGAGCAGCACATATTGCAACTGTACCAGGTCGTTTGCGGGTATATAATTTATCAAACCCTCCGTCCTTCCGTTTGCGTAAAACAAACTCTTCACGGTGATAGGTAACATCAATAAAGGCAGGCTTAAACTCCATCAAAGGATTGATAGCATTGTATATTGAATTAATATCTTTACCCTTTAACGGAGGTAAAATTTCAATAGAAAACAATGTTTCCTTGGCGTTTTTAATATGTTCAGTAACTTTCATTTGGTTTGCAAAATAAGTAATTCTAATTTCTGTATGTTTAATTCTGTTGTAATTTTTTGAATAAATTTCTGCCAAGTTTATTCTATTGCTAAAATAATCTTGCCAAATTGCTTTCCTTCATCCATATAAGCGGCTGCATCTTGGCATTGGTTCAAACCGAAAACCATTGCTACCACTGGAACTATTTTATGGCTATTTATAAAACCTACCATTTCACTAAATTCTTTATTGGTGCCCATGGTTGAACCTAAAATATCAATTTGTTTCCAAAATATCTTTGCGGGAACTCCAGCATTCCATGGGCCAACTGTTGCGCCATAGCTAGCAATTCTGGCACCAGGCTTACACATATCTATAAGCTTTGCAAAATCTGAACCACCAGCCCCGTCAACAATCACATCAAATCCACCACTTTCTTTTGCCAATGATTTATGCCAATCTGTGTGTTTATAATTGGCGCCACCTTTCGCCCCAAGCTTTATGGCGTGCGCTATTTTATCATCACTTCCACTGCTAACATAAACTCTGCAACCCGCAGCAATAGCAAATTGGGCTGCAAACAAGGCTACTCCTCCGCCCACGCCTGTAATTAATACTGTTTCATCTTTTTTTGCCTTTGCTCTGCCAAATAAAGCCCTAAAACTAGTTAAACCAGCCAGAGGGATGGATGCAGCTTCCTCACTTTTCAGATGGGTAGGTTTTTCATAAATTAAATGGGCGGGTACCACAACATATTCTGCAAATGTTCCATGATGTGGCAACCCCAGTATTGCATAATCTTTTGCTTGAAACCTATCGTTTTCACCCCAATTTAAGGATGGATTTATAATTACTTCTTTGCCCATCCAACCTTCATTATTCTTGGAGCCAACAGCATCAACTATTCCGCAACCATCGCTACCACAAATGATTGGAAAAACCAAGCCAGCGTATTGGCCCTTTTGTATCCAAACATCCCTGTGATTAAGCGCTGCATGCTTTAATCTTATGCGTACTTCATTTTCGTTTGGTTCAGGCTTTTCAAATTCTTGGAATGAATAAGGGGTATTGATAGCATGTAAAACTGCTGCTTTCATATGGTGGTGATTTGTGATTGTGTAGTAAATTTATTAAAAATGCCTAGAAATTTATAAAATCAATTGACAAACAACAATTTGCCTGCAAATGTTTGCGAACCATCCTTACTGGCAGAGAAAATTAAATAAACACCTGTTCCAACCCTTTTGCCATTAAAATTTTTTCCATCCCATGCGGCAAAGCCACCGTTTGCCATGGTTTCATATATCAAATTCCCACTTATATCTGTAATTTTTACGGTGGCTTTTTCCATTAAGCCTCTAATGGCTATACTACCAGTAAAATCTGGCCTCACAGGATTTGGATATATCTCCACTTTGCCAAAATCTTTAGATCCCTCACTGGCATCTCCCATATAAGAAATGATACCCTTTTCTGTTCCAAAAAACACCTCGCCAGTATGTTCATCAATGCCAATTTCCATTACATTATCTGATAATAAAGGAGAATTAAACGTGGTGAAATTTTTAATTACCTTATACCCATCATCAGATACCAACCAAACGCCATTGGGTGTTCCAATCCATTTTCTATTGGAGGGATCAACCTTGATGCAATTGATTTGCTCCTTACCTAAGAATATTTCATAGTTGGAACCAACTTTAATGATAATTGGTCGCGCATCATAATTTTCATCATCTGTGTTAAAAATTTGACTAGGATTACTCAAAATAGTTAAACCTTGGCTAGAACCAATCCACATTTCACCCCTTAAATCTTTACTTGCACACAGAACATTATTAGAGGGCAACGCACCTTGGCCAACTTCCTTGGTTAACATTTTAAACTTATCATCGTTGGCATTTGCTGGGCTACCATTATCATTATAAATAAGAATTCCTTTGTCTTTTAAACTCAATACCCACTTGTTATTATAATCATCACAAGTAACCCATCCCAACTCATTTCCGCCTGCTATGTTGCCAATATTAAATGAATACCATCCAGATTTGGTTTTAACACTTAGTGGCCTGTTGACCCCAAAATTGCTTACCCATAAGTTTCCATTGTTGTCAAAATCCAATCCACCGGAAAGCAAAGGTTTAAAGTTTGGATCTACAACACTTAATCTTTGCAGAGTGCTGTTGGTTTCATCGTATTTCTTTACAAAAACATTGTTTAACATTTCAATTACCCCACTTCCATAACTGGTAAGGTAAATTTCATTACCATAAGGATTTTTTTTGATGTCGATAAAGTCGGACATACCAATTACGCCTGGCGTATTTTCTTCATTAAAATTGAACCAATTATTATTTTGATATTGATAGAACTTACTACCATTATACATGAGTGGATCCCACCTATCGTTAACAGAACCGCCTGCAACCCATAATTTTTCATTTTCATAAAGCATTCTTCCAAATGTTTTTGAAACGGGACCATTAGGTATAACATAATTTAATTGAAGTGTTTGCTTATTGTCTATAGTTAACCCATAATTTTCATCTACCATTGATAAATAACCTTTACTATTTAACACTGCATCCAACCTGTAGGTATGTAACAAACTCTCTGGCATGTTATTGCCGTTTTCTACAAAGATTTTCTCGGGACAAATAATATACAACACAGATGCACTGCTTTCATAAGCACTTAGTTGAAGAGCAGTTATTTTTAGACCAATAGTGGGTGTATACAATTGCCAGGTAATGCCGTCATATGATTGCAAGGCATCATCTATTAAGGCATAGAGAATGTTTTTATACACTATGCTTTTGCCACTTTTAGCTGAGGTCTTTATAATTTTCCAAAAATTGAAATCGTTTAAATTGGGCGAATTTAAAGGTGCAGAATAAATCCCATTTAAGGAAGAGGCAATAATTTGGTTGTTAAATATACTTATCGCCAAAAATTCTAATTGCGAACCTCCAACACCAAGGTTCTGATATGAATCAATAATTTGCCTTTTGTCTAAATCCAAAACCACAATTCCAAAGTTACATGCAAGGTAAACCTTGTTCTCAAAAAAACACAAATGATTAATTGCTTTTGAACCAATAATGGTCTTCATTAAAATATCTGGAACATTATAAATTGCACGGGTACGCTCGTCAATTATATCTATATTAGAATTATTGTAGATAACAACGCTTACATTTTTGGCCACATTGTGCTTCACAATCTTTACTTCCACATCTGATAAACCATTGATGCGAGAGATTCTTTCAATGCTCCCATCATCAGTATCGAAAGAAAACAAACCAGAATTTGAACCACAATATATTTTTGTACCAACCGAGGTAATTGAGGCATTTCTAAAATAAGGTAAATGAACCCGCCAACCTTCAAAATTAACTTGTGCAATGGAAACACCAGCTAAAACGCAAAATAAGAAAACAATAAAACTCTTTTTCATTTGAAACATTATACAACCACAAATAAACGATATTGAGCCAAAATTAGTGTAATAATCGTAATTTGAAGAAATATAGACAGTATTTAACTCTAAACTTTTTTAGCTACTTTTGTAGAATATGTGGCATGCAATAGGTTCATTTTCTTTTAGGAATCGACTGAGATTACTAATTGGCTTAGGATTATTATCCATTTTCTTTGGTTTTTATGCCACTAAGGTGCAAATGACCTATGATTTTGCTAAGGTAGTACCTCAAGACGATCCAGATTACATTGATTATGTAAAGTTTAAGGAAACCTTTGGCGAAGATGGTAACATATTAGTAATTGGCACTCAAAGCAAAGACCTTTTTAAACTTGCCTATTTCAACGATCTATATGATTTATGCAACGAAATTGAGGCCATGGAAGGTGTTGAAAAAGTTGTATCTATTACCAAAGCCTATAATTTATCAAGGAATGATTCTTTGGGTAAATTAGAAATAAAGCCAATTTTAGCAAAAAAGTTTAAAACTCAAACTGAACTCGATTCCTTCCAAAATGTAGTAAAATCGCTCAAATTTTACCATGGATTATTGTTTAATCCAGAAAGCGACCTGGTTATTTTGGCTATTAATTTAAACAAAAAGCAGCTAGATAGTAAAGCCCGTATTCCGTTGGTTTCGGGAATTGAAAAGCGGGTAAAAGAATTTGGCTCAACCCACCATTCTGAGGTACATATTTCTGGATTACCCTATGTAAGAACCATCATGAGTTCTAGAGTTGGAAACGAAATTAAAATCTTCACTTATTTGTCGATTTTAATTACTGCACTTTTTATTTTTCTGTTCTTTCGCTTCCTCAGTGCAGTTGTATTCTCGCTTATAGTTGTAGTTATTGGGGTGTTAGCAACCATGGGATTACTGGCTTTGTTTGATTATAAAATAACAATTTTAACAGGAATTTTACCCCCCTTAATGGTAATAATAGGTGTTCAAAATTGTATTTACCTGCTCAATGTTTATCACCAAGAGTTTACCAAACATGGTAATAAAATGTTGGCCCTGTTGCGCCTAATCTCTAAAAATGGCCTTCCATTATTTTTAACCAATGTAACTACAGCCGTTGGTTTTGTTGTATTTAGCTTTTCGGGCTCAGCCATGTTAGATCAATTCTCAGTTATTTCAGGAATTGTGATCATGCTCATTTATATAATTTCACTTATTTTTATTCCAATTGCATACAGCTATCTTCCTCCTCCAAACCCTAAACATACCAAGCATTTAGATAGCATTAGGCTGAACAATGTTTTGAATAAATGTAATAATTTGGTTCACCACAAGCGCCCAACAATTTATATTGTTACGCTGGCACTGCTGGGCCTTTCCATTTATGGTTCATTTAAAGTGAAAAACCTAGGTTATGTGGTAGATGATTTGCCTGCCAACGACCCTGTTTACGTTGACCTTAAGTTTTTTGAAAAACACTTAAAAGGAGCATTGCCATTCGAAATTAGTATAGACACCAAAAGAAATGATGGGGTAAAGGATTATGTCACTCTGCAAAAAATAAATAGACTTCAAAAGGAGTTGGCTCAATTCCCAGAATTATCTAAACCAACTTCCATAGTAGATGTTTTAAAGTTCGCCAACCAAGGCATGCATTATGGTGATGAACGCTATTATATTGTTCCAAGTGTGGTTGATATTACCGATATAGTGGATTATATTCCTAAGGAAAACAATAAAATTGACATCATGAAATCGATGGTGGATAGCAATTATAGCAAAGCAAGGGTTAGTGTTCAAATGGCCGATATTGGCAATGTAGAAATGAAAATACTCACTAAAAAGGTTCAAAACAAAGTAGATTCTATATTCCCCAAGGAAAATTATGAGGTAAAGATTACCGGAACAAGTGCTATTTTCTTAAAAGGTAACGATTACCTCATTGAAAATCTAATACAAAGCATGATTTCTGCCTTAATAATCATCTCAATTATGATGGCATTTTTGTTTTTTAGCTGGAAAATGGTGTTAATTTCACTTATTCCGAACATCATACCATTGGTTATGACCTTTGGTATCATGGGATTTTTCGACATTCGCTTAAAACCTTCAACTATCATTATTTTTAGCATTGCTTATGGAATTGTGGTAGATTTTACTATCCATTATTTGGCTAAATACCGCCATTCGCTTAAAAAGAATAATTGGGACATGAAAATTGCTATTCAAGAGAGTTTAAGAGAAGCTGGCCCAAGCATTATTTATACTGCCATTGCACTTTTTGGCGGGTTTATTATTTTTGCAGCTTCCAATTTTGGCGGTACCATTGCCTTAGGGGTACTTACGTCTTTAGCGCTTATTTTTGGCATGTTTATGAACCTTTTGCTGTTACCTGCTATGCTGCTATCTTTAGAAAAAACTATGAATTCGAAAAAAGAATTCGGCACCAGCTTTATTGAAATTGAGCCCGAAGATATAGAAGAATAAAAAGGAGCCTAACTGCTTAATCTGCTTTCAATTCTCCTCCTCAACCCCTATTTTTGCACCCCTTAGAACAAGGTTCGGTTTGAACCTAAACCAATTGATATAGCAATGAGTAAGTACAAAGAATATAAGAAATTAGATTTCCCTGCTTTTGAAGAGGCTGTGTTAGATTTCTGGAAGAAGGAGAATGTTTTTGAACAAAGTATTAGCAGCAGAGATGGAGCTCCTTCATACGTTTTTTATGAAGGACCACCCAGTGCAAATGGACTCCCCGGAATTCACCATGTAATGGCCCGTGCTGTTAAAGATATTTTTTGCAGGTACAATACCCTTAAAGGTTTTCAGGTAAAGCGTAAAGGCGGATGGGATACACATGGCCTTCCTGTTGAACTCCAAGTGGAAAAAACATTGGGTATAACCAAAGAAGATATTGGTAAGAAAATTACTGTTGCCGAATACAATGATGCCTGCAAAAAGGATGTAATGAAATACACCGATATTTGGGATAAACTTACAGATCGCATGGGCTATTGGGTCGACTTAAGTAACCCTTATATTACCTACGAAAACGATTACATTGAAAGTCTTTGGAGTTTATTAAAAAAATTATTCGATAAAGGATACCTATACAAAGGTTATACCATACAGCCTTATTCACCTGCTGCGGGCACAGGATTAAGTAGTCATGAACTGAACCAACCTGGCACTTACAAAGATGTAAAAGACAATACGGTTGTTGCCCAATTTGAGATTGTTGATCCTGCTGTATTTGGATTAGCAGATGAAAAAGTTTACTTTTTAGCATGGACTACCACCCCTTGGACCTTACCCTCCAATACGGCCTTGGCAGTGGGAGAAAAAATTACCTACACGCTTATAAAATCATTTAACCCATATACTTTTGAACCTATAAATGTAATCCTAGCTAAGGATTTAGTTGGGAAATATTTTTCTGAAGACAACGCTTCTTTAGATTTAAATGATTACAAAGCTGGTGATAAAAAAATACCTTTTGAAGTTGTTAAGGAATATAATGGGAAAGAGCTTGAAGGAATAAGGTACCATCAATTATTACCTTATGTACAACCTGATAATGGCGATGCATTTAAAGTGATTATTGGGGATTTTATTACTACCTCTGATGGAACTGGAATAGTACATATTGCACCTAGCTTTGGGGCAGACGACTATAGAGTTGCCAAGCAAGCTGGAATAGGAAGCCTAACATTGGTTGATAAAAGAGGTAAGTTTTTGTTGAGTGTAATAGATCCTTTGTTTCCTTTGGATGGCAGATTTGTGAAAGAAGCATACCTCAACGAGGAAGAAAAGGCGATTGAATTAAGCATACAGCAAGAAAGATTGGTTTCTATTATCCCTAAATTAGATAAGTACTTAAATGTTGATGAACTAATAGCGCTCAAACTTAAAATTGAGAACAAAGCATTTAAAATTGAAAAATATGAGCATACCTATCCGCATTGTTGGAGAACAGATAAACCCATTTTATATTATCCTTTAGAAAGTTGGTTCATTAAAACAACTGCAGTAAAAGACAGATTGGTTGAACTCAATAAAACCATCAATTGGAAACCAGAGCATACAGGTATAGGTCGATTTGGCAATTGGTTAGAAAACCTTGTTGATTGGAATTTATCCCGCTCACGCTATTGGGGAACCCCCTTGCCAATTTGGCGAACCGAAGATGGCAGTGAGGAAAAATGCATTGGTTCAGCCGAAGAACTAAATGCTGAAATAAAAAAATCAATGGAAGCAGGCTTTTTGGAGCATTCTTTTGAAATAAAAGATTTCCACAAACCCTTTGTAGATCACGTGATTTTGGTTTCGTTGGATGGCCAAAAAATGTTTAGAGAAGCAGATTTAATTGATGTTTGGTTTGATAGCGGTGCCATGCCCTACGCGCAGTGGCATTGGCCGTTTGAAAATGAGGAAGCTTTTAAAAACAATTTCCCTGCCGATTTTATTGCTGAGGGAGTTGACCAAACACGTGGCTGGTTCTTTACCCTGCACGCACTTTCGGTACTTTTATTTGATAGCATCAGCTACAAAAATGTAATTGCCAATGGATTAGTACTCGATAAAAATGGCAATAAAATGAGTAAAAGGTTGGGCAATGTGGTTGATCCATTTAAAACCATCGACCAATATGGCGCTGATGCCACTAGGTGGTATATGCTGACCAATAGCGACCCTTGGGACAATCTTAAGTTCGATATAGAGGGAGTAGCTGAAAGTCAGCGAAAATTCTTTGGCACACTATACAATACCTATAACTTTTTTGCCTTATATGCCAATATAGATGGATTTAGTTATTCCGAAGCCGACGTAAATTTGAAAGATAGGCCAGAGATTGACCGTTGGATTTTGAGTTTACTGAATTCATTGGTTCAAAAAGTAGGAAAACACATGGATAGCTATGACCCTACGCCCGCAACAAGAGCAATTCAAGATTTTGTTGGCGAAAACCTCAGTAATTGGTATGTTAGGTTGTGCAGAAGACGTTTTTGGAAAGGCGAATATTCCACAGATAAAATCTCGGCATACCAAACTTTATATACTTGTTTGGAAACCATTTCTCAATTGATGAGTCCGGTTGCACCATTTTACTCTGAGCAATTATTTAGGGATTTAAATGAAATTGGCAAAAGACAAAACGCCCATTCTGTTCACCTTAGCAATTTCCCCGTGGTAAAAATCGAATGGATCAACAAAGAATTAGAGGAACAAATGGAATATGCCCAAATTATATCCTCTTTGGTATTATCGTTGCGCAAAAAGGAAAACATTAAAGTTCGTCAGCCACTCCAAAAAATACTTATACCTATTGTTGACCAACACATTAAAGATGAGATTTCGCATGTAAAGGAACTTATTTTAGCCGAGGTTAATGTGAAAGAATTGGAATTTATTGATATTATAGATAAAAGTATCAAGGCCAATTTTAAGACTTTAGGTAAAAAAGTTGGGGCTAAAATGAAACAAGTGGCAGAGGCAATTAGTGGTTTTAATCAGGTTCAAATAGCTGAAATTGAACAAAATGGTTCAATTAAAGTGGAAATTGAAGGCGAAATAATAGAACTTTTGCACAATGACGTGGAAATTTTATCTAAAGAAATACAAGGTTACAAGGTAGCTACAGAGGGTAGAATTACGGTGGCATTAGATATCAACTTGACCGATTCTCTAAGGGAAGAGGGAATTGCAAGAGAATTGGTAAGTAAACTTCAAAACCTAAGAAAAGAAAGTAATTTTGAGGTAACTGACAAAATTAGCATAAAAATTGTTGATGATCCATACATTAAAGCTGCTATAAATCAATTCAAAACTTATATTTGCAGCGAAATTTTGGCAACGGATATTCACCTTGAACGCAACCTTATGGCAGACACGGAAATAATTGTTGACGAAAAAACATTAAAGGTTCAAATTGAAAAAATCTGATTAGAAGATTATGGCGAAGAAAATCATTAAAACTGTTGTAAAAAAGGCCGCAAAGAAAGTTGCTCCTAAGAAAGCTGTCAAGCCAGCCCCGAAAAAAACAGCTCCTAAAAAAGTGGTGGTAAAAAAAGTAACTAAGCCTGCTGCTAAAAAAGTTGTTAAAAAAGCTGCTCCTAAAAAAGTAAGCAAAGCACCAATTAAAAAGGCTGTTGCCAAAAAGGTAATAGTTAAAAAACCTGTAGCTAAGAAATCTATTGCAAAAAAGCCGTTTGCTAAACCTGTCGCTAAGAAAAAATTGGCGACTAAAAAGCCTGTTGCTAAGCCTGTTGCTAAGAAAACGCTTACAAAAAAGCCACTTGCTAAACCTGTTGCTAAAAAAGCTATAGCAAAAAAGCCTGCTGCTAAACCCGTTGCCAAAAAAACAATAGTAAAAAAGTCTGCTGCTAAGCCTGTTGCCAAAAAAGCAATTACTAAAAAGCCCGCTGCTAAACCCATTGCCAAAAAAGTAATAACTAAAAAGCCTGCTGCTAAACCCATTGCCAAAAAAGCTATAGCAAAAAAGCCCGCTGCTAAACCCATTGCCAAAAAAGCTATAACTAAAAAGCCTGCTGCTAAACCCGTTGCCAAAAAAGCGGTGGCTAAAAAACCAGTAACTAAAATTGTAACAAAAAAAGCAGTTGCTAAAAAGGCGATTGTAAAGCCATTTGCTAAAAAGACGGTGGTTAAACCAACAGTAAAAAAGGCAATTACCAAGCCTTTAATTAAAAAACCAATCGCTAAGCCAGTTGTAAAAACTATAAGCAAACCTGTTGCTAAACCAATTGTTAAAGTAGTTTCAAAACCAATTGTTAAACCTGCGGCTAAACCAATTGGCAAACCTGTGGTAAAACTAGCAGTAAAAACTAAAGTTAAGCCAGTGGTGGTGGTAATTGAACCTAAAAAGGTTTATAATGCTCCAAAACCATTGAAACCTGTTATAAGTAAAGCTCCGGTTTTTGAAGAAAAGGCAGACGAAAATGCTTCATTAACAAGTGAAACAAAAAGATACAGTGATGCAGAATTATTAGAATTCAAAGAATTGATCAATAAAAAATTGGTTGTTGCCAAAGAAGAGTTGAATAATTTATTGACCCAAATGTCAAATCCTGGAATCAATGGCGGAACAGATACAGATAATACTTATAATAAAACTGATGATGGTGCATCCACTTCAGAAAAGGAATACTTGAGTCAGCTAGCTTCGCGCCAAAGAAAGTTCATTGAAAACTTAGAAAATGCCCTTGTCCGCATTGAAAATAAAACTTATGGAATTTGTAAGGTTACAGGCAAATTAATTTCTAAAGAACGCTTGCGTGCCGTGCCACATACTACTTTAAGTATGGAAGCAAAATTACAGCAGTATAAATAAAATTAACAATTAAATAAAAAGCCTCTGCCATTGGCAGGGGCTTTTTATTTAATTAATCTATCACTATTTTCGTTCATATTTTAAATTTACTCCTTATCTAAAATGTCTTGGCATAAGCGCAGTAATTCTTATTTTTGTTTAGAAAGCAATACACATGAATCTTAATAAATATAGTATCCCAACTGCAATTCTCATAGTAATTCTGGCACTAGACCAATATTTTAAATTTTATATCAAGAATCATTTTTATTTAGGTGAAGAAATTTCTGTGATTGGAAATTGGTTCAAACTACACTTTACCGAAAATTATGGTATGGCCTTTGGGATGGAATTTGGCGGCAAAACAGGCAAAATAATATTAACCGTTTTTCGAATATTTTTTGTGGTCGTTATTTCCTATTATGTTAAAACCCTAATCGACAAAAATACCAAATCGTGGTATGTTTATGGCTGGGTATTGATTGTAGCAGGTGCACTAGGTAACATTATTGATAGTGTATTCTATGGCGTTTATTTTGGCTACGATTCGTGGTTCCATGGTCGTGTGGTTGACATGCTGTATTTTCCATTGGTTCAAACCACATTACCACAAAATTGGCCATTTTGGGCTGGCGAAGATTTTGAATTTTTCAGACCTGTATTTAATATAGCTGATGCGGCAATCAGTTTAGGTTTCGTTTTGATCCTATTGATGCAAAAAGCAGTAACTGTTGATGAGCAAAATACTGCTTCACAAGAAACAGATGTTACCACAAAGGAACTAAGCAACTAGTTTTTCGGAATGGTTTTTACACAAAGAAACTAAGCAACAATTATTTTTTTATTTTTAAGAAAAACAATTGCTAGCAAACAAAAATTGTTACTTTGTTTTGTAGTAAAAGCCTTACTACGGGAAAGATTAATTAATCATATCGAAACCGCAGTATGGAACTAATACCTTAGGTACTTTTATTCCGCCTGGAGTTTGGTTATTTTCTAGGATGGTTGCAAGAATTCTAGGCAATGCAAGTGCACTTCCGTTTAGGGTATGCACCAATTGGTTTTTGCCATCTTTATTTTTGAACCTACACTTTAAACGATTGGCTTGGAAGCTTTCAAAGTTTGAAGTAGAGCTAACTTCTAACCACCTGCCTTGAGCAGTGCTGTATGTTTCAAAATCGTAGGTTAAGGCAGATGTGAAGCCCATATCACCTCCACATAAATGTAGGATGCGGTAAGGTAATTCTAATTTTTCTAACAGGCTTTTCACATGAATAACCATCTCATCCAATAAAGCATAAGATTGATCTGGGTGTGCAATTTGAACAATCTCCACTTTGTCGAATTGATGTAATCGGTTCAAACCACGAACATGTGCGCCCCAAGCGCCTGCTTCTCTTCTAAAGCAAGGAGTATAACCAACATTCTTAATTGGAAGGTCTTCCTCTTTTAAAATAACATCGCGGTAAATATTGGTAATTGGCACTTCTGCCGTTGGAATTAAATACAAATCGTCAACAGTTGCATGGTACATTTGACCTTCCTTATCTGGCAATTGACCTGTACCAAAACCACTATCGGCATTCACTAGTAAAGGCGGTTGAATTTCTGTAAAACCTGCAGCTATGGCTTGATCCAAGAAGAAGTTAATCATGGCGCGTTGAATGCGTGCACCTTTACCTTTGTAAACAGGAAAACCTGCACCAGTAATTTTTGAACCTAACTCAAAATCTATTAGGTCGTACTTTTTAATTAAATCCCAATGAGGCAGAGCACCCTCAGGCAATACAGGTATTTCACCATGTTGAAAAACAGTAATATTTTCTTCTGCAGTTTGCCCAACAGGAACAGATTCATGCGGCGTATTAGGTAAGGTTACCAATACATCAAACAATTCTTGTTCTAATTGTTTAGAGCGCTCTTCAAAGGATTTACCATTTTCCTTAAGTTTGGCAGTTTGCATTTTAAGCCCCTCGGCCTCTGCTTTGTTGCCACTTTTCATGAGCTCCCCAATCTTTTTAGCAATAGCATTTGCCTCAGATTGATTGCTCTCCATTTCGGACTTGGCTTTTCTATTTTCTTCATCTATGGCCAAAACCTGATCAATAATTTCGGCATATTTTGGATTTCTTTTACTTAATCTTTCTTTGGCTTCATCGCTTTGCTCGCGAAGGTATTGTAGTGCTAACATTGAGTTCTATTGTTTATGCAAATATCTGCAATTTGAAACTCATTTTGCTACTACAATGTAACTATTTAATTGAAACCGTGGTTCGGCAGGCTCACCATGAAGCTGTGGCACAATTGAAAATTTTTACACCTACGTCATGGTGAGCATGTCGAACCACTACCAACGACCTTGGTCCACAACGCCATGGTGAGCCTGTCGAACCACAGCCAACGACCTTGGTCCACAACGTCATGGTGAGCCCGTCGAACCACAACGTCATGGTGAGCCCGTCGAACCATAGCGTCATGGTGAGCCTGTCGAACTATTCTTCAGTAACAACCACCTTGGTCATCACATCTCCTTGACGGATATCATCTATCACATCTATACC
>CANKQY010000028.1 GCA_947485745.1 Bacteroidota bacterium | reverse complement strand
TCCACTTAATCTGGTTAAAATTAACTTAGATAACCAAGAAATGAAATGTACAATTGGATAAAATAAATAGTAAAATACCATGAATGGGTAGATTAATATTTTAAGTAAATTATCTGGGTTGATCCTAAATAACACTTTTGGCAAAAACTCTGCAGTTACCAAAACAATTAAAGTAGAAACAATGGTTTGCATGGAAAGCAATAAAAACACGTTGTGTTCTAAGGCTGGTATCCAATAAATGAGGCTATCATTTAAAATTTTAGCCATATAAATTCCATAAATTACTAACCCAATATTATTGCCAATAAGGGTGGTACTAATGAACTTGGAAGGATTGGCAATAAACGGTGAAAGCAATTGGGCATAAGTGCTTCCTTGCTTGTTTTTTAACTCAATTAATAACTTATTGGCAGATATAAAGGCAATTTCCATTCCAGCAAAAAATGCCGAAAAAAGAATGCTACATACAATGATGACGGAAGGGTCCATATTGTGCAAATTTACGCAAAATGGAGGAATTATAAAAATGCACTACTTGATCAAATCGCTGGCATTTATCAAAATGCGCCTAAATACGTAGTCCTGAACCGATGCCATTTGTTCAATATCAGTTAATTTAGCATAGTATTTTTCTGGGTCAATCACCAATTCTTTTCCATTTTCATCATACCTGTCTTTGGTTTTTTCGCCAACAAGTTTATTGTAAAGGGCAATATTTTGTTCCATTCCGTTTGTTTGCTTTACCCTTATCGTGCAATAGGGAACTAAGCTAAGTACTGAGTCTCTTTCCAATTTGGTGAAAGTGCTATCATCATAAAATCCTTCGGCGTATTTTTGGCTAAAAGAATATAATAACATTTTTACTTTTAGGGTGTCGGCTTGAACCAAATCGCCGTGGTAATTTAGGATAGTGGATTGCTTTGTAAAAGGCTCTCTTAGAAAGGTAAAAGATTCCTTTTCATTCTTTGGATAAGTAATTTGTATTTCAGCAATATTGTCTGGAGCAATATCAAAAATGAGTTTATTGCGCCATTTAATTTCGGTCATAAAAAACCTTGGTGTTAAATAACCAACAAACCCTGGAATGTGAATGGCATATGCTTCATCGTCGCCTTCTAAAAGCATAAAAGTGCCAGTTTGCTCTGGCGTTTCGGATCCAACATAAATTGTTTTTAGTAATTTATCTCCTTGGTAAATTTCGGTTTTTATGCCCCTCGACGCTAAAATTCCCATAGCAGTATTGTGCATGCTTGGCGGAATTGGCTTTTGAATTTGCATGTCGTGAAAGGTGCTCAACAACAATTTTATTTTAACCTCATCGGCCAAAATTTTTCCATTTACAATCCAAGTATTGTTTGCATTTCTTTCCAATAAAACTTTTTCGCCAGATTTATTAGCCATAAATATTTTGCTTACCAAACTGGTATCTTCAATTGCAAAATCACCTACAGCCCTAATGCTGGTTCTCCAAGGCTTTTTGCTAATAAGCCAGTAGGAGAGTCCTAGTACCAATAAAAGTGCAGCTAATATTTTAGTATTTTTATTCATATTACGCAGTGTACTTTCTTTTCCTAGTCCATTTATTCAACATCCCAAAGAGCAAAATCAAAGCTATAGGTAATCCAATATTAAGCATTACCCAAAAATTGCGGTCTCTTTTTATTTTACCTTTATCTAATAGGCGCAATTTTATTTCCTTAGACCGTATTTCAATGATGCCACTATCATCGCATAAATAATCCATGCAATTTTGGATCAACTTTTTGTTGCCAAAAGTTTCTTGGGTGTACCTGTCATAGCCCAATGGAAATACTTCTCCAGAAGATTTTTTAAACTGGTTTCTTATCACATCACCATCCGAAATAACAATCATTTTGTTGTTGTCAATATGATCTTTAAAAGGAACATCAGGTGTTTGTGTAGCATCATAACGGTATTGAAAATTGGAGGTGAATTTACCTTCTAACAAAATGCCCATGATAAAATTTCCTTTGCTATTTCTTCTAAACATTTCGGGCTGCAAATCTAACCTTGCAGTATTTAAATCAACCCTAACTGGAGCCGTTAAAACCCTGCTGTAGGGCGAACTTTGAAACAAAACTGTTTTCTTAATTTCCGGGTTGTTAAGTGTGTCAATAGAAGAGGCAAACTGAAACCAAACAGGCTCTATACCTTTTACAATAGGGTGGTTAATTGAGCCTGCTGCAACTGGAAAAAATGGCCAAGGTAAAAGCTTTTGCTGTGGCACACCATCTTTTAGTCCACTTAAAATAGGAATGGCATTGCATTGTAAATCTTGTACAATATTGGCATTGATCCTAATGCCGTATTTAAAGAACATATCGTCAATATGGGTTGGGTAGGTTCCACTAATAAAAATATTTTCTTTGTACAAGCTATCCATTTCTGCTAGTTGAGATTCTACCAACCACAAAACCTTGCCACCATTCATGATGTATTGGTCTATTTTAAACTTGTCGAACTCAGTAATCTCTTTGCTTGGTTTGGCAATAATAATTCCAGCATAGTCATTTAATCGCTGTGGAATTTGAATGCTTAATGGTAATCGTTCTACCTCATAAAATTGCGATAAAGTTGCTTGTGCTTCGGCCATATCCCACCTGCCAAGCTCTCCATGGTCCTCAATAATGGCAATTTTTTTACTCTTACCTTGAGTAGCTTTTCTTAAGGCTTGTGCTATTTCATATTCTAATAATTCAATGGAGCTATTGATTACTAATTCTGGATCTTGACCAAATTGGTTTTTCAATAAATTAATAGGAAATTCTTGCCCCTTGTAATACATAATTCCACCTGGAATAATGATTTTTTGTGCAAACTCATCTTCATTCTTAATTTGCACATTGGTTGGCTGAAGTCCTTTATTGCCTAATTCTACAATAATGTCTTCTGTTTTCTTGGCATCTGCTTTTACAAATGGATCGATAAATTCATACTCAATATTACCATGACTGTACGCACTAAATTCATCGAGCATTTCTTTAGTAGATTTACTCAAACGTTTAAAGCCTGCCGGAAAATCACCTTCTAAATAAACCTTAATAAAAAGTGGTTGATCAACCTTAGCTGCGAGGTTTTTACTTGCCTCTCCCAATGAAAATCTTTTTTCTTTGGTTAAATCAATTCTAAAGAAAAATGGATTCAAAACTAAATTGAACAAAACCACAATAACAAATACCATTATTAGTTGAATAATACTCTGTTGCTTGTTGCTTTTTGGGGCGGCATTGGCCCTTGTTTTAGTATTTAACTTTACCATTTTCTAGCCCCAAAAATGGTTCTGGTAGCGGTAATAAATACCACATCAAATCCAATGAAATAAATAAGGTCTCTTGAATCTATAACACCTCTGCTGATACTTTGGTAATGGGCGTTAATGCCTAGTCCTGCAACAGCAGCATCCCATGATCCCAACAATTTAAAATCTGCAATGAGTTCAAATAAATTGTAGAACAAAAAACATAAAAACATGGATACCACAAACGATACAATTTGATTGTCGCTTATTGAAGACGCAAACATGCCTATAGCCACAAAGCAAGCGCTCAAAAAGAATAAGCCAATATAAGAACCCCAAATGGCTCCACTGTCAATATTTCCTATTGGCGAGCCCAATTGGTAAATGGTAATATAATAGGTGATTGTTGGCAATAAAGTAAATAAAACAAGGGTTAATCCTGCAAAGTATTTACCCAAAATTATTTGCAAATCTGTGATTGGCTTGGTGGTTATAATTTCAATAGTGCCATTCTTTTTTTCTTCGCTTAAGCTGCGCATGGTAATGGCCGAAATTAAAAAGATAAATAACCAAGGCGCCATGCTAAACAAAGTATCGAGGTTGGCATAACCATTATCAAATACATTGTAATCTGGCAACACCCAAGTAAATAAGCCTATAGCCAGCAAAAATACTAGCATTACTACATAGGCAATCAATGAACTTAGGAAGCTGCGTATTTCCTTTTTATAAATACTGTACATCCTTATTTTGTTAATAATTGAAACACTTCTTCCAATGAATTTTCTTCCACTTTCATCGATAATATCAACCAATTGTTTTGTTGAGCTAGTAGGGCCAATTCTTCTCTTATATCGCTTTTTGTTTTTAAGCGGTATAGCTTGCCATTTTGTTCGGTTTGAACCAAGCCTTTTAACGAGGCAAATAAATTACTGGAGATTTCCTCTTTAAGTTCTATGGTAATGATATACTCTTTATCAGATTTCTTTTGTAAATTTTCTATGGCATCATCTGCCACAATTTTTCCTTTGTTTACAATAATAACTCTGGTGCACATGGCCTCTACCTCTTGCATAATATGGGTAGAAAATATCACCGTTTTATTTTTGCCAATCTCTTTGATGAGGTTCCTAATTTCTATTACTTGATTGGGATCAAGCCCACTGGTAGGTTCATCTAAGATAAGTACTTCTGGATTGTGCAACAGTGCTGCGGCTAGTCCAACTCTTTGTTTGTACCCTTTAGATAATTGCCCAATTTGCTTGTTACGCTCTAGTGTTAATCCTGTTTTACTAATCATAGATTCAACTGCCTCTTCAGCAATTTTAACGTTCAAGCCTTGCAAACCTGCAGAAAATAGTAAGTATTCTTTGATATACATATCTGTATACAAGGGGTTGAGTTCAGGCAGGTACCCAATTTTTTTGCGGGCTTCCATGCTTTGTGTATTTACATCAAATCCACAAACGCTGGCGCTGCCTTCTGTTTGGGGAAGGTAACCTGTTAAAATTTTCATGGTGGTAGATTTACCCGCACCGTTTGGACCTAAAAATCCTAAAATTTCACCGGGTTTTACCTCAAAGCTTATGCCATCCAGGGCTTTCTGCTTTCCATATATTTTTGTTAATCCATTTACTATAACCGACATGCTCAAATATTTTAGCCCATTTGCCTTGCGAATATGGGTAAGTCAACGAAAATAGGCAAATGGTTGGAAAAAATTCCAAATAGCTGCTGCTATTCAAAGAATTTATTAAATGTGGTTATTGGTAATTTTAATTGGTTTTATTTTAAGTGACGTAACAACAAGAAAGTTTTTATGTGCCAATTTCAACCTTGCAAAAATAATTTGCTTACATCCCTCAAAACAAAAAAGCAGGCAACCCTAAAGTCACCTGCTTTCCCTGAGCTAACAGCCTCTCGATGCATCGGGAGCTAATAGCCAAAAGCTAACGGCCAGAAGCTAGCAGCCAGAAGCCAGCGGCCAGAAGCGTCTTCCCCCTTACAACACATTAATCTCTTTCAACACCACATTCATGGCTCTCACTGCATCTGCACTTTTGTTAAATGCTGCTTGTTCGTCTGCAGTTAAGGTATAATCAACAATGCTTTCCCATCCGTTTTTACCAACTACTACTGGTACGCCCATACAAATATCTGATTGACCATATTCGCCTTCCAAAGAAACACAGCAAGGCATAATGCGTTTTTGATCGCGAACGATGCTTTCCACCAAAAATGCAGAAGCTGCACCTGGCGCATACCAAGCAGAGGTTCCTAATAATTTTGTTAAGGTTGCACCACCAACCATGGTAGCATCGCTAATTTCTTTTAATTGATCAGCACTTAATTTTGTAGAAACAGGAATGCCATTTAAGGTAGCTAAACGAGTCAAAGGAATCATTGTAGTATCACCATGACCGCCAATTACGGTTCCTTGAATATCTGCAGTTGGTTGCTCTAGAGCTAAGCCCAAATAGCATTTAAAACGTGCGCTATCTAATAAACCACCCATACCAATGATCCTGTTTTTTGGCAAGCCAGTAGCTTTCAATGCCAAATATGTCATGGTATCCATTGGGTTCGAAACAACTATAATAATGGCATTTGGAGAATGCTTCAATACATTTTCTGCAACTGTTTTAACGATGTTTGCATTGGTGCCTATTAACTCCTCACGAGTCATGCCTGGCTTACGAGGAATGCCAGAAGTAATCACCACCACATCTGAATTGGCGGTTTTGCTATAATCATTGGTAGTGCCACTGATACGGGTTTTGATACCCAATAAAGAGGTAGTTTGGTAAATATCTAAAGCCTTACCTTCGGCAAAACCTTCTTTTACATCTAATAACACTACCTCGTCCGCTAATTCACGGAAACAAATTACATCGGCAGTGGTAGCACCTACGGCACCCGCGCCAATCACAGAAACTTTAGTCATTATATATTTATTTAAGTTGTTTAAAAAATAAGTTCTGCGAAAATAGCAAGGTTTCTCGTAATAGGAAATGATTTTAGTTGGAAAAATACCTGGTGGTAGGAAAAAGTCGCAGATTGCAGGTAAAAATTTTGGCAAAATAATTAGTGTATATTCAACAAGCATTTTTGCAATTGCTAGCCAAATCTGTTCATCTTCCAAGTATTTTTTTACATTTGTAGCACTATGCTCGATAAATTTGGTATTGCAAAACGCATTGCACAAGAATTAAAAGATGGTTATTATGTTAACCTTGGTATTGGGATTCCCACACTTGTTGCCAACTACGTGCCGCAAGGCATTGAGGTAATACTTCAATCCGAAAATGGTTTATTGGGCATTGGTCCCTTTCCATTTGAGGAAGATGTAGATGCCGATTTAATCAATGCCGGCAAGCAAACTGTAACAACCACAGAGGGTTCCAGCTTTTTTGATTCGGCTATGAGCTTTGGAATGATTCGCAGCGGCAGGGTAGACCTTACCGTGTTAGGTGCCATGGAAGTGGCCGATAATGGTGATATTGCCAACTGGAAAATTCCAGGTAAAATGGTTAAAGGCATGGGTGGTGCCATGGATTTGGTGGCCTCTGCCAAGAATATTATTGTGGCCATGCAACATGTAAACAAGGCGGGCGAATCTAAATTACTCAAGCGTTGTTCGCTTCCAATTACCGGCTTAGGTTGTGTTAAAAAAGTGGTAACCGAATTAGGTGTTTTTGATATTACAGAAGAGGGTTTTGTATTGCTCGAAAGAGCGCCTGGCGTTAGTGTTGAGCACATTCAAGAAAAAACCCAAGGTCGTTTAGTTGTGAATGGTGATATACCAGAAATGGTGTTGTAATTTCTTTTCGGTTTGATCCAAATTTTTTGCAGAATAAATTTATTGAATGGAATATAGTGCCCAAGATATTTTGGTAGGTATTGTGAAAACACCTATGCCTTATGGTAAATTCAAGGGTACACTTTTGATGAACTTGCCTGTTCATTATTTAGAATGGATTCAACGCAATGGTTTTCCAAAGGGTAAATTGGGTCAGCAATTAGAAACACTTTATGAAATCCGCTTAAATGGTTTAGAGCATTTGCTTGATTCTATTAAGAAGATGTAATGACGCAAGCTCACCAACATTTCATGGTTCATAAGCCTTATGGAATCATGAGTATTACAAATGTTCCACCTCACCAACAAAGCAAACGTGGATTAATAGAATTGTTTCCTTTTCCAAAGGGCGTGCATCCAATTGGTAGGTTAGATGAAGACAGTGAAGGACTATTGCTCATGACCTCCAATGGCAAATTAATGGCCATGGTAAATGGTGCTAAATTTGAGAAAGAATATTGGGTGCAACTAGATGGAGATATCACGCAAGAGGCAATAAATCAAATGGCTGCGGGGCTTCCCTTAACTTTTAAAAAAGAATTGGTTCGAACCAAACCTTGCTTGGTAAAAAAGTTGATGGAAGAGCCACTGTTTGAACCCAGAAAACCACCTTCGCGTGCAGGAAGACACAGATCTTATTCATGGATTTCGATTGTATTACGCGAAGGCAAAAACCGGCAGGTGCGCAAGATGACAGCTGCGGTGGGCTTTCCTGCCTTAAGATTAATTCGTGTAAGAATAGATACTATCCAATTAGGCGATTTAAAGGTGGGAGAGGTTTGTGCCTTGCCAGAAGTGATTCCTTTTAGCTTATAAGTTTCAGTTTTTTATGGATCATCTTGAACCAAAAAGGAGGGATGGCTGCAATTAAAAACATACCCGCATAACCACTCGGCATTTTTGGACTATTTTCATAATTCACCAAGGTGTGAAATGGTTTGGAGGAATAATAATGATGGTCGGCATGTCTGCTTAAATCTACCAATACAAACCTGCTCACAAACAAATCGCTTTCCCAACTGTGTTCCTCGGTAACCCTTGATTTTTCAGGTCGGTTCAAACCGTAATGTTGCACGTAATTTACATATTCTAGTAAAAAGTTGGCAACAATGCAATGTAAAAACCAAGCTGCTACCAAGAGTAAACCGCCATATAAAAACAAACAAGTATCAAGTAAAGCATGTAAAATTAATTGCCTATAAACATAATGATTCAAAAGGAAATTGCTTTTTCCTTCTTTTTTTAAGCGTTCATTTTCTAATTGGATGGCTCCTTTAAATTGGCCTAAGGATGACCTGAGAAAAAAGGAATACAGACTTTCGTTTAACCTTGCAGTTGCATGATCTTTGTCTGTTCCAACCCATTTGTGGTGTACCCTCAAATGATCTACAAAAAAGTACATATTGCCAGCAGTAAAGAGTAACCAGCGCCCAAAGAAATTTTCTAGTTTATTTTTGCGATGAATCAATTCATGTGATACCACAATTGCAGATGAACCCGTATTAATTCCTGCGCTAATTGCTGCTTGAATAATCCAAATATCTGAAACAATTCCACTTTTTATTCCGTATATCAAACTTGCAATACTTGCTAATTGAAAAGGGATGTGTAGCATTAAAATGAGTTGCGGAATGATATCTTCTTTATGTGTTGCTTGGTTTGAACTAATGGGTTTGCTTAGCCATTCAATTGCGGCTAAGAATCCTAATGAATATAGCGTGTTTCCAAGAGTAAACCACCCGCCATGTAAATTACCGTAAAGACAAAATAAGCTAGGTGTTAGGCTAAATAAATATAAAAAATTTCTAGATTTTGCTTGAAGCATATTATTTTTTTTCAATGGTTATTTCTGTTGTTTGTTCACCTTCTTTTTTCTTCCACTTTAGCAATACATAACCTCCATAAATAACAAACATACCTAATAGCAGGGCATAGAGTCCAACTAGAAAATCTAATCTAGCAATGGTAGGGTTGGTTAAAATGAGGAACCCAAAGCTGAGCGAAACAATAGAATTGATGTATAAAAATACGCGATACCCTTTAACAAAAAAGGCCGATGCAAATATAGAGATGCCCATAACTATGGCAAAAATTCCGATGATATCTGTGAATAAGGTTGTGGCTTCAGCCAAATTGAGCATAATATAACCGCCAGTTGCGAGGTCTATTACACCCCAGAGTAAACCAAAAAACCAGGCTTTATTACTTTTTCTGAGCATCAATGAAAGGGTAAAATACAATCCTCCTGAAACCAAAAGTATGATTCCAAGAAAATTCATGGGTCCATAAATGGTTTTTGACTCCATAAACAAGACCAAGAATCCGAATAGTCCGAATAGCAATCCGCGCACTATTAGGGCCCATCCGGTGCTTTTTCTAAATGAGTTCATTGTGGTATTTTAGTTTATAAAAATAGGTAATCCTTTAAAAAATGCAAATCAATTATAGAATATTTTGGCACAAGGTTTGTTTATTCCCTAAATCAATTAAATTCGCCGCTGATGAGAATAGTCGTTTTAATAGCAGTTATATTTTGTTTTTTCCATACAGATGCATTTGCCCAGAAAAAAGTTGGAGGCAAAATGCTCAAAGGTTATGATGTAATTTATCCATTCAAAAATGGCAAGGCCAAGGTTATAAAGAATGGCAAAATGGGTTTTATCAATATGCAAGGGGAGGAAATTATCAAGCCCGAATTTGACCAAGTTTATCCTTTCGAAAAAGGCTTAGCGCGTGTTGAAAATATGGGTAAGTTAGGCCTAATCAACGAGCAAGGTGAGATTTTGTTGGATCCAATTTATGATTATATAGGTACCACCAAGGAGAACCTAGTAATTGTTACAAGAAACAATAAAAAAGGCCTTATAAAGGTAACAGGAACAGCGCCAGAAAATATAGAGTATTTGGTAGATGTGAGAGATTAATTTTGGCTCATAGCCAATCCTAAATCTAAATAATCATAAATATCACTAGGCAACTCCTCACCTTTTTTTTCTGCGCGTTTATGTCCTAACCGCACCACAATCATGTTTTTTGCTGGAATACCAAAAATATATTGGCCTTTAATTCCTCTGGCATAAAATACATCAAGACCTTTATGGTTCATTACCCACCATTGGCATCCATATTGGGTATTGGGTTTTCCATCTTTTGTAATGGTTTTACTTAAAGTCATGCTTTCAGCTATAAAATTGCTATCAATTAATTGCTCGCCATTCCAATTGCCATATTGCATGCAAAGCTTGCCAAATCTAGCAAAGTCATGCGCTGAGGCATAATAACAACAGCTAACTTTTTCCATTCCATCTTCTACATCTAAACTCCAGTAAGCTTTATTTTCTGCCCCAATTTTTTGCCAAAGTCTTTCTGTTGCATAATCCGACGTTCTTTTACCAGTAGCTTTCTCCAGTATCATACCAAGTAATTGCGTATCTCCACCCTTGTATTCATAAACGGTACCAGGCTCATTTATTTTAGGCGCATTGAATACCGTAGCATTCACATCTTTTCCGTAATAGGCTTTGGCTGGCCACCCAAATAAGCTGCCATAACTTTCTTTAAAATCTAAGCCCGAACTCATCATCAATAAATGTCGAATGTTAATGATGTTGTAAGGCTCTTTATTATACTCAGGTATAAAATTTCCAACGGTTTGATCCAAGCTTTTGATATAACCATCTTTTAATGCACAGCCAATCAATAAACCCGTGATACTTTTGGCTATCGAAAATGAATTACTCACAGTTTGTGCATCGTAGCCATCATAATATTGCTCATATAAAATGCTGTCGTTTTGTATTACAAGTATTGCGGTAGTTTCAAAATTGATGGCTTTTTCTATCAATTCTTTTGGAGGATTTAGCTTCCCATAATTACTAGATTTTGCCCAAGGTTCAGGTTTTAAATTGGCAATTACCCTAGTAGGAAAATCCTTTAGCTCATCAATATCTGGTCCCATTTTGCCTCTAAAGATGGTCATACCGATGGTGCGGTAAACATGTTGGTTGCCGCTTAATTGAATAAACAAAACAAAGCCTAAAAGAAGGATGCTCAGGCCAATTAAAATTTTGCGCATATAAATTGGTTTTTACCCAAAGATAAATAAATACAATTCATATCGCAACCACACCCGGGCAATCTCGCGTACGGGCGAAAAATCTTTCGCCCTGCTACCACCCCGCAAAATATTCTTGAGGGAAAAAGATTGTTTTGCCTCAAATGTTTGAGGGCGAAAGATTTTTCGCCCTTACAAGAGAACGCCCGGGCAATCTCGCGTACGGGCGAAAAATCTTTCGCCCTGCTGCCACCCCGCAAAATTTTCTTGAGGGAGAAAGATTGTTTTGCCTCAAATGTTTGAGGGCGAAAGATTTTTCGCCCTTACAAGAGAACACCCGGGCAATCTCGCGTACGGGCGAAAAATCTTTCGCCCTGCTGCTGCCCCGCAAAATTTTCTTGAGGGAAAAAGATTGTTTTGCCTCAAATGTTTGAGGGCGAAAGATTTTTCGCCCATACAAGAGAACGCCCGGGAAGCCTCGCGCGTATGGGCGAAAAATTTTTCGCCCTGCTGCTACCCCGCAAAATATTCTTGAGGGAAAAAGATTGTTTTGCCTCAAATGTTTGAGGGCGAAAGATTTTTAGCCCATACAAGAGAACATCCGGGAGGCGCCGCTTACGGCGGATTCGCCCCAACAAAAAAAATCCCGAGGCTTTAGCCTCAGGATTTTTTTTGTCTCGGATTTCTCTCTACTCACACTCCAACTCAATCCTGATTTAGTAGTCCATTCCACCCATTCCACCTGGCATTCCGCCACCCATTGGAGCTGGGTTATTTTCTTTTTCTTCTGCTAAAATACACTCAGTTGTTAAGATCATAGCAGCAACTGAAGCAGCATTTTGCAGAGCAATACGGCTCACTTTAGTTGGGTCAATAACACCAGCAGCAATTAGGTTTTCATAAACCTCTGTGCGGGCATTGTAACCAAAATCATCCTTACCCTCACGTACTTTATTTACTACTACGCTTCCTTCGCCACCAGCATTGGCAACAATCTGGCGTAAGGGTTCTTCAATAGAACGTTTGATAATGGCAATACCTGTAGTTTCATCTTCGTTGGCACCTTTTAGGTCTTCCAATGCGCTAATTGCTCTAATATAAGCAACACCACCACCAGCAACAATACCTTCTTCAACAGCAGCACGAGTTGCATGTAAAGCATCGTCAACACGGTCTTTCTTTTCTTTCATTTCAACTTCAGAAGCAGCACCGATATAAAGAACAGCAACACCACCGGCTAATTTAGCCAAACGCTCTTGCAATTTTTCTTTGTCGTAGTCAGAAGTAGTATTTTCAATTTGGGCTTTAATTTGGTTTACTCTAGAAGTAATATCTTCTTTGGTACCAGCACCGTTGATAATGGTTGTATTGTCTTTATCGATGGTAATTTTTTCTGCTCTACCGAGGTAAGTAATATCTGCGTTCTCTAGTTTGAATCCGCGCTCTTCGCTAATTACAGTTCCACCAGTTAAGATAGCGATGTCTTCCAACATGGCTTTTCTTCTATCACCAAAACCTGGAGCTTTAACAGCCGCAATTTTTAATGAACCACGAATTTTATTTACTACCAATGTAGCCAATGCTTCACCTTCTAAATCTTCGGCAATTATTACTAAAGGTTTTCCGGTTTGAACCACTAACTCCAAAATAGGAAGCAATTCTTTCATGCTAGAAATTTTCTTGTCGTAGATTAAAATAAAAGGACTTTCTAATTCAGCTTCCATTTTCTCTGCATTGGTAACAAAGTATGGAGAAAGGTAACCTCTATCAAATTGCATACCTTCTACAGTTTTTACTTCTGTTTCTGTACCTTTAGCTTCTTCAACTGTAATCACACCTTCTTTACCAACTTTAGCCATTGCATCAGCAATTAGCTTTCCAATTACCTCATCGTTGTTTGCACTGATGGTAGCAACCTGTTGGATTTTTTTATTATCGTCGCCCACTTGCTGTGATTGACTTTTTAAGCTATCTACTACTACAGTTACTGCTTTGTCGATACCACGTTTTAAATCCATAGGATTTGCGCCCGCAGCAACATTCTTTAAACCAGCGGTTACAATTGCTTGAGCCAAAACGGTTGCAGTTGTAGTACCATCACCAGCTTGATCAGCAGTTTTAGAAGCTACTTCTTTTACCATTTGTGCACCCATATTTTCGATAGGATCTTTCAATTCAATTTCTTTAGCAACAGAAACGCCGTCTTTGGTCACTTGTGGTGAACCAAATTTTTTGTCTATAACTACATTTCTACCTTTTGGTCCTAAAGTTACTTTTACGGCGTTAGCCAGAGCATCTACACCACGTTTTAAGCCTTCACGGGCGTCTACACTATACGATATTTTTTTTGACATAATATTTTTTTTATTTTTTGTGAATGAATGCGAAATTTAAATAGCGGCAAAAATGTCACTTTCACGCATAATTAGGTAGTCATTTCCTTCTACACTAATTTCTGTTCCTGCATATTTACCATAAAGAACAACATCGCCAGCTTTTACTGCAGGTTTGTTTCCTTTTTCATCAACCTCACTTACCGAGACAACGGTGCCTCTTTGAGGTTTTTCCTTAGCGGTATCAGGAATAATAATGCCTGATGCTGTTTTTTCTTCTGCTGGGGCAGGTAAAACAATAACTCTGTTTTGGGTTCCTGCGATTGGTTTTAATGTTACTGACATATACTTTTTTGATTTGTTTTTATTAAGAACAATAAATTTAGCGAAAGTTATGCCAATGAGAAAATGCTGACAGTTTTTCACCTTTTTGCCAATTGGGGGGGTTTAGCCTTGACAAGAAAGCACAATTTTTAAACTATTTTTGTTTGGTGGTGGCAACCTAGGAGTAAAAATAACTGACTAATCACTAAGATCACCAATCATGTTATACAACGAATCCAACATCATTAAAGGTTGTTTGGCAGGCGAAAGAGCCAGCCAGAAGGCTTTATATGAGCATTTTGCTGGAAAAATGTTGGGTGTTTGTATGCGTTATGCAAAAGATCGAGCGGAGGCGGAAGATATGTTGCAAGAAGGATTCTTAAAAGTTTTTCAGGGTATGCCCAAATTTAAATTTGAAGGCAGTTTTGAAGGATGGGTAAGAAGAATTATGGTTTACAACGCTATTAACCACTACAAACATAGGAGTCGCCAATTTCAGGAGGATCTTGACCAAGAGAATTATGATACTGGCTTTAACGACAATATTCTTGAGAAAATTTCTGCCAAGGAAATTGTTGCATTGATTCAACACATGCCGGAGGGTTACAGAGCAATATTTAACCTATATGCCATAGAAGGGTATTCGCATAAAGAAATTGCAGAAAAATTAAGTATCGCTATAGGAACCAGCAAGTCTCAATATTCCCGAGCCAAGCAACATATGCAGGGTTTATTAGCTAAACATTATCAGATTTTAAATGAGCCCTTTGAAGAAGCCAAATAGTTTTGAAGAGAAGTTGAAGGATCAACTTGATGGAATGGAATGGAAGCCATCGGAATCCTTGTGGAATCGTATTGAGCAAAATATGAGTGCCGATTCTTTTGAGCCAAGCATACAAGGTAAACTAGAAAATTACGAAGTTAAGCCAACACAAAAAGTGTGGGAAAACGTAGAAGCGCAATTACCAGAATCTCGTCGCAAAAAAGGTCTTTTATGGTTTGGGGCTATTGCCATTTTGTTGCTGGCAACTTTTGGTGCAGGTTATTGGCTCAATCATATTTCTGAACCAAAATCAATTGCCTTGGTTCAAACCGATGAAAGTGAAAAAAAAATGTTGCCTGCTATAAATAATACCACTAATGAGTTAGTTAATTCCAAGTCGAAAAAGGCGCTAAAGGCAGATATATCAGAAGGCTCAGAATCATCTACCAATTCTACCAAAAACACCAATACAAACAACAAACAGAATAAGATAAGTAATATGGAATTGCCTATTGCTGAAGCTGATTTGGTTCAAACCGAAACCCCTAAATTTAAGAATGCTAAAGCTAATACTCCTAAAAAAGGCAAAGCCAATATCAAAAAAGTAGCTGTTGCTACTACCAATATTTCTAGTAGTTATGAAGGTGTAACACATCCAACTAATCTTGAAAATAATTCTAATGGGGTTGTCAACTTAAATGGTAATATCAATACCTCAAACCCAGCACAACCAGAGTTAAAGCGGAACGAAAACCTCGATGCTGCCTCTAATGCAGGCTACAATGATGCTATTGCTAAAATAGATACTATTTCTAAGCCGTCTGAACCAAAAGTTATACCAGAAACAGCAAATTTTCAGTCGAATTTGAAAGATACTTTTGAAGAAAATAAAGTTTTTAGAGGCAGCAGTTATATTGCTCCAGAAGAATCTTTTACCAAATTTTCTTTAAGCGTATATGCTGGTTTGCATTTGAGTTTTATGAATTTAAGCATGCCTAGTTCCTCTAATTACGACCTTCAAAAAGCGTATGGTTTACGAAAAGAAATGGAGAGTCCGGGTTTAGATTTTGCGGGGGGACTTTTGTTAAATTATCATTTTGGAAAAGGATGGTTTGTTAGCACAGGTATTGGTATTGTAGGTTTTCAGCAAACTGTTAATTTTAATGTTTTGCCAGCCAATCAAACCAATCCGAGTTATATTCAGGCGAAGAATTTATATGTAAATTTAAATGATTCTATTATAGCTGGAAATGCCAATACACTTGAAAATAAATACAGTTTTACTGAAATTCCAATTTGGGTTGGTTACCAATTTTCATCGGAGGCTGACGTACATATAGAGTTATTGGGAGGAGTGAGCTTTGGCAGGTTAAATTTGGTTAATGCGTTCATGACCGATCCCGGTTGCATAGGCATTTTGGTGGTAAATGATAAGGAGTCGTTTCCAAAGTTCAAGAATGTGTTTTTTGCAAGTTTAGCACCGTCAGTTGTGTTTAAGTTAAATAGTTCTGTGGAATTAGGTATTATGCCCAATGCCAAAATTTCTCTGAGTAATATGGTTAAAAACGACCAATGGATTCAACAGAGTCCGGCATTAATTGGGTTAAATTTTACCTTGAGAAAGCACTTTTAAAGATAAGGTTCATGATAACAAGGGTTTGTTTTTGATTACCTCGCCTTTTGGCTATTCCTTGGAATAAATAATAGGCATAAAAAAACCATCTTATGAAAATAAGATGGTTTTTTTATGAATACTTTTTAATTATTGGGCAGCTGGTTGTTCAGTAGTTTGTGCTGGTTGGGCAGGAGCAGGAGCAACTGGCACACTTTGTTCTTCAATATTTGATTTAATCCTAGATTCATTCATGCCTTCAGTACTGGCACCAGACGGGCGAAAGAAGTTGGACATCAATGATAAAGTAATAAGTGCAACGGCCATAAACCAAGTAGCTTTTTCAACTACATCTGTGCTACGTTTAACACCCATTATCTGACTTGGAGCAACAAAATTTGCTGCAATACCGCCTTTTGGATTTTGAATCAATACCAATAAAGTAAGTAACAAACAAGCTACTACAATTAAAATTAAAATTACTGTTAACATATTATTCTGTATTATTTGCTGATTTAATCTGTAAAATCAGGCTCGCGAAATAAGACATTTTTTCTGGAAATTGCAACCCTAATTTTTCATACATCAAAATTGCCTTTTTGTGCAGTCCTTGACGGGTATAAATTTGTGCTAAAGTTTCACTAACAATCTCATCACTTTCTTCGGCGCTTTGTTTAGCCATGTTCATTGGACTATAAAAAGCGCTCTTGTGCCTAGCAATACTTGGATTTTCTCGGATAAATTTATCTAGAATTGACTCAACCGTATTTGGTTCACGTTGTATTTTTGGTGCAGGTAAATCTGCAATTTTTGTTTTCACCTCTAAAGGTCGAAGCTCAATTTCATAGTGAGATACAGCTATTTTCGGCGAAGTAATAACAGGCTGAGTTGAAGTTATCTTATCTGTTGGCGTTTCTTCTATTGCTTTTTCAATAGGTTTTTTGCTTGCAAATGGGGCCGTCCATTCTGGGGTATGTGTTGGTTTGCCTTCAAAAACGCCGTAAAAACCAGATTCAAAAAGACCTTCATTATAAGTTACTTGTTTATATAAAGGCGCCAAAAATGCATTCACTTCATAATCTTGTAGGCTTTGAAGTCTATTGTTTGCATGTACCTGCTCAATCGGTGCCTCCTCATTTTTTTCTGCCGTAGTCAAATTTTCTTGAGAAGGTATTTCAGTTCTTGAAATTGCCTCAATGGGTCTTTCAATTTCTTTGTTAGATATAGGTTCAATGACTTTTTGAACCAATGGTATTTCAGGTGCTATTTGTTTAAGGATAATAGCTTGTGCAATTTCTTCTGGGCTAGCCAAATGACTTTGAATTTCGTTTTCAAGAGAATTGCTAGCTTTAGTAGCCAAATCATTTTTAAACGCAGAAATAAATTCATGGTCTTCAATTGCAGGTATAATAATCTTTTCTACAATTGGTGTAACAATAATTTCTTTAACTATAGGCTTTTCTTCAATAGATTCAGCAACAGTTACAACTTGTTCTTTTTGTGCAATCCATTTTAGGAAATCACTCTCAAGCTCGGATGTTGTAATAGGGGCAATATTAGGAGAAATTGGTGCAATGGGCTGCGCTATTTTTTCTTCAATAGGATCGGCAATTGGCTCAATAGTTTTGTTTGGCTGAAAACTATCTAAACTAGAAATATCAAATCCAGCTAGTACCTCAGATTCTTGTATTGTAATGGCCGATACAAAGGGGGTTTCATCAGATGAATCTTCCTCATTTGTAGGTTTTACCTTAGGAATAAATTTTACAAATTTACCTGTAGCCTTAACCAGTTCTTCGTCTGCATTAATAATAGAAGGGTCTATAATGATTTCAGGTGATTTAGGTTTTTCTATAGGTGGTATTGAAGCAGGTATAATTATTTCGCTAGATGTTACTTCCTCTGTTTCAGGAGCAGGGGAGGCATTGTATTGAATTTGAAGGTTTTCTAACTGTTGATTTAGCTCATTAACACTTTCGGTTTCTAGGGGTAAATCATGAACCAAATTATAAATAACCGAGCGATTACCAGCTTGCAGCGCTGCCTGCTTTAGGTATTTTTCGTATTCATAGTGTTTGGTATTGTGGAGGGATTTTACTAATAAATTTTGGGCAATCGAAAAATAAGGGAATTGATTCACCAACGCCTTTAATTTTTCAATATCCACCTCCCCTAAATTTTTTGGGGCTTTCACAAAATTTGTAAAATCGTATTTGTTCAAAACCTTATTTTTTAGGCAATATAAATAAAAATTTGTTGCTAGTCAATTTACCAATTGATAAAGGTTTTATTAAAAATATCTTGAACCATTCCATCACAAATTTTATTGATAAGGTCTCTTTCTATGGTGGCAAAATCCAGACTTGCATCAAAATCAGTAAAATTGGTAAATGTTTGGGTAAAGGTCTTGCTTTCTTCCAATTTGTTATCGCATGTAATTTCAACAATTAAGGTTAACCTTGAAATGGCATTTGTTTGATTTCCTTGAATGGCAACTGGCGTCGTTACATAACTCATAATTTTACCACTAAAATGGAGGTCACCTTGTCCGGTTGTTAGTTTTAATGGCGTTTCATTGATGAATTTAGTTTTTATTTTTTCGGAAAGCGTTTGACTCAAGGCTGGAGCAACAATACTGGCATTGTTTGTTATGTAATCAACGCTAAACGTTTTAGCATCTGGATGAATAGAGGCACCGCTTTGTGTATAAACGCCGCAAGCGCTCAATTGGATCAGCGAAAGAAATATGCCTAGATAGGTTATGATGGAAAAGTGTGCTTGCTTAATTGGAATCAATTTTGTTTTCATTCTTTCCAAAAATACAATAATCAAGTCATTTTGAGCACAAAAAAATACCCTTCCTTTTGGATGGGTATTTTTTGAATTAAATTTTATATAAATACTTCTTGCTAAAAGTATTAGGCATTTGCCTTTTTAGCTTCAACTGCTTTTTTCAACCATTCGTAGGTTACAGATTTTGGTCTTTCAATTGGCAAACTCAAAGCCCTATCCCACATCAATGAAGCCAATACACCTAAGGCTCTACTTACACCAAACAAAACGGTAAAGAAATCATATTCATTTAATCCATAATGCAATAATAGGGCGCCAGAATGTGCGTCAACATTAGGCCATGGGTTTTTAATTTTACCAGTTCCTTCTAATATTGGAGGTGCTACTTCATAAATATTCCAAACAATATTTATCAATTCATCATCTGGCATATAAGTTCTGGCAAATTCTTGTTGAGCGAGGAAACGTGGGTCAGTTTTTCTTAATATGGCATGACCATAACCTGGAACTACTTTTCCATCCAATAAAGTTTTATGGATATAATCTGCAATTTGCTCTTTGCTTGGCGCATGTCCAATTTCATCGCGCATTTCAAAAATCCACCTTACTACCTCTTGGTTAGCTAATCCGTGCAAAGGACCTGCTAATCCATTCATTGAAGCAGAGAATGCCAAATAAGGATCACTTAGGGCTGAACCAACTAAATGGGTTGTATGGGCAGATACATTTCCGCCTTCATGATCTGCATGAATGGTAAGGTACAAACGCATTAATTTGTAGAATTCAACTTGATCATAACCAAGCATGTGAGCAAAATTTGCTGCCCAATCTAAATCAGGATTTGGCGCAATGTGCTCATTATTTTTATATGTTCTTCTATAGATATAAGCAGCAACTTGTGGCAAACGAGCTAATAAATTGCAAACATCTTCATATGTAGGATCCCAATAATCTTTTTTATTGATACCATCGTGGTAGGCTTTCGCAAAAACTGATTCTGTTTGCATAGCCATGATTCCAATACTAAATTGAGTCATTGGATGCGTATTCAAAGGAAGCGAGTCTAACGTTTCAAAAACATGCTTTGGAACCTCTGACCTTTTCCTCCAATCAGCCTGGATATCAAGAACATCATCGTAAGTTGGCATTTCATTCAATAGCATCAAATAAAATAATCCCTCTGGTAACGGCTCTGTACCGCCTGGTACTTTTGGCAATTTTTGTCTCAATTCTGGAATGGTATATCCTCTGAAACGAATTCCTTCATTTGCATCTAATAAAGATGTTTCGGTTAATAATCCAATGATTCCTTTTTGTCCAGCAAAAATATCTTCAACGGTAAAATCTCCCATTGGGATATTTCCATTTTCTTTCATAAATTGCTTAATTTCAACCGATAACGGCAACGCTTTTTCTGCAAACTTCTCTTTTAACTGACCCATAGTAAATAGTATTCTTAGTACTTTAAAATAACCTTGCTAAATTACAATTTGTTTCTACACTTTAACAAATAGTTTTAAAAAAGTTAGAAAGTATTATTTTTACCAAAGTGCAAAAGCCTATGAGGAAGTTATACTTTTTATTTTTTATGCTAGTTATTATTTTGGTTCAAACAGAATTGTTTGGACAAGTATTAACTATACGCGGAATTGTAATGGATGAAAATTCATTGAAACCCATGAGTTCGGTTTCTATTACCTTAGATAAAAAAATTAACGCCATTACAGACACCAATGGATTTTTTTCTTTCACTTCCTCGCCAGGAAAGCACCAAATAAAGGTGAGTAGGGTTGGGTATAAAAATTACGACCTTAATTTTGAGGAGCAATTGGAAGGGAAAAGAGATTTTCAAGTTTTGCTTGTTCCCTTTGTGAACCAATTAAGTCAAGTGGTGGTAGCTGGCTCTAGGTCCGAAAAGGAAATCTCAAGAGAGGTTTCCTCGGTTAGTATAATTCAACCTTATTTAATCAGTAATTCTAATTCCGCAGATTTATCAGAAGTTCTCAATAAAGTGCCAGGAGTAACTGTTGTTGATGGTCAGGCCACCATTAGAGGTGGAGTTGGATTTTCTTACAATACTGGTAGTAGAATTGCAGTATTATTGGATGATATGCCACTATTAGGTGCAGATTTAGGAGATATCAGATGGACGTTTCTACCCATTGAATCGGCAGAGCAAATAGAGGTAATTAAAGGTGCCGCCTCAGTATTATATGGTTCATCTGCTCTTAATGGTACGGTTAATGTTCGCACTGGTTGGGGAAAAGAAAAGCCACAAACTAAAATTCAAATTTATCAAGGGATTTTGTCTGATCCAAAAAGGTTAGAGACAAAGTGGTGGAACAATGCAAGTCACCCTATGAATCAAGGATTATTTTATAGCCACAAGCAAAGCTGGAAAAAATTTGATTTGGTGGTTTGCGGCAATTTAAATGCGGTACGCAGTCATTTAATGTATAACGACAATTTTAGAGCAAGAAATTACCTAAAAACCAGGTATAGGTTCAATAAGAATTTTAGTGCAGGCATAAATGTCAACTTCATGTATGAGCATGGTGGGCGATTTTTTTTATGGCAGGACGCAGATTCTGGAGCTTTGAAGCAATACAACGATTTGGTTAGGAATGATTTCTTCAGAGTTTTTTCGATAGACCCACATGCAGATTGGCAAAAAGGCAAAAGTACACACTCTTTCAAGGCTAGGTTTTATCAAATTAGAAGGTTCACCGCTAAAACGCCTACGCCAAACGACAATGATGCAATTGCCAATATCTATGCATTTGATTACAATTATAAAAGAGAGCTTATTAAAAACTTGCAATTAACTGCTGGCTCCTACATAACTTCCTTGTGGGCAATAGGAAATGTATATAAAGGAACCTTTGCGGGTTTTAGTGCAGCTGGTTTTAGTCAGTTAGATTACCGGTACCACCGATGGAGTTTTGCTCTAGGGGGAAGGTATGAGGTAAATGGTTTAAATGAATATGCTGCGCCTACCGGACTATTAAAAAGGGTTGGAGCAAATTACCAAGTTGCCTCTAAAACATTTTTAAGAGCCAACTATTCGGAAGGATTTAGGTTTCCAACCATTGGTGAAAAATATGTAGATGATAAAGTTTCAGGATTAATAATTTTCCCAAATCCTGATTTGGTTTCGGAAAAGGGTTGGACTGCTGAGATTGGTGTTCAGCAAGGATTTAGGATTGGTAATTTTAATGGTGTTCTTGATTTTGCTTTTTTCAACCAAGAATATGATAGCATGATTGAATTTAGGTTTGACCAATGGTTATCATCAGTTGATTACCCCGCTTTGCCTATTTTTCAAAGAGTAGGTTTTAAGGCTGTAAACATTGGCCAAACCCGCACTGCAGGGTTTGAAATTGGCATTAGTGGTGAAGGAAGAATTTATGATGTACTGATAAGAACCATTGGAGGTTATACCTATTCTTTGCCAGTTAATTTATCAACTGATCCGCAAATGGAAGATTGGGGTTATTACAGTAAAGCATTGTTTAATAGTATTGGTAAATTGGATAGTACAAAATATCATAATGCTTTATTGCCATATAGAAATAGAACCACAGCAAAATGGGATATTGAAGGGACTTGGAAGAAATTTTCGATGGGTTACTCTTTTAATTATTATAGTTCATACGAGAAAATAGATCAGTTTTTTACTGTGTTTATCCCAAGTTTTCAAACCTTTATTGATCGTTCTGGAAAGGGTAATTTTGTTCACAATTTAAGAGTCTCCTATCAAATGACTCAACAGAGTAGAATAGCCTTTTTGGTTAATAATTTTTTGAATGAGGAATATGCCACCAGACCAGGTAAAATTGATCCTATGCGAAGTTTTAATCTACAATTGCGCATAATGTTCTAATATTGCCTTTTAAATAAATCATGAAAAGTAAGTCGCCCATTTTTGTTCTTTTTATTACTATTTTAATTGATTTATTGGGTTTTGGACTCATTATCCCAATTCTTCCGATATTTGCCATTGAGTTAAAAGCTACCTCCTTACAAATTGGATTCATTGCGGGCTTATATTCACTCATGAATTTTATTTTTGCCCCTTTTTGGGGTACTTTAAGCGATAAAATTGGTAGGCGACCGGTTATGTTGTTGAGCATAATGGTAACTATGTTAGCTTACTTGTTTTTTGCTTTTACGCAAAATCTAACATTTTTAATCATCTCAAGAATTTTTGCAGGAATTGGTTCAGCAAATATTTCTGCTGCCCAAGCTTATATAGCAGATATTACTGAGCCAAAAGATAGAGCCAAAAATATGGGATTGATTGGCGCAGCATTTGGCTTAGGATTTATATTTGGTCCGCCAGTTGGAGGTTATCTAAAATCAATAAGTGGTCCGGGAAGTGTAGATTTTGTTGGCTATGTAGCAGCAGGTTTGTGTGCCTTCAATTTGTTGTTGGCTTATTTTTATTTGCCAGAGTCAATTAAGCAAAAACAACCTGCAAAAACTTTTAGGTTCAGGCCAATAACTGATTTAATATTTGAGCTCAAGAAACCTGTGGTTAGCGAGCTTTTTGTGATAAATTTTATTTTTATCTGTGCATTTTCCATGATGCAAATTACCGCCTCCATTTTATGGATAGAAAGATATTTGTTTGATGAAAAACAAGTGGGTTTTGTGTTTATGTTTATCGGACTCACGTCGGCAATTGTGCAAGGTGGTTTTGTGGGCAAATTAACCAAGACTTTTGGCGAAAAAAATTTGTTATTAATAGGATCTATTTTAATGGCAATTGGACTTGTTACACTTCCTTTTGCTCCAGTTGATATGTTTTACTTGCAATTAATTAGTCTTACCTGTATTGCACTTGCAAATGGCTGCATTACACCATCTTTAACCTCACTATTGTCTCAAACAGCTCACAGCAATGAGCAAGGGCAGGTTTTAGGTATGAACCAATCATTTGGTTCTTTGGCAAGGGTTGCAGGACCTGCAATTGGGGGTTTACTTTACCATGTTCATTATACAATGCCTTATATTATAGGGGGGATAATGATGCTTTTTACCTATTGGCTGGCAAGCGTTTTAGTAAAGCAATTAAAAAAGTGGGAAATAGAAAAACCAATTTTGTAGGGTTTTTGTTTAAAGATAGTTGAAGATAAATTACATGAATAAATTTAGAAATATAATTATTGCTTTGGCAATAATTGCGGCTCTTTTGATACCAAAGTTTTTTTGTGGTGATAAAAAACAAGATGGTGCTGCAAAGCTTGGAGTTGGATCAAAAATACCTGTGAAAGTAGGAGTTCTTGTAATGAAAGACGAACAAGTTTCGCCAGCCTACCAAGTTAGCGGAACATTAGAAGCAAACGAACAAGTAAAGTTAAATAGTGAAACCCAAGGCCTTGTAATTAAAATTTATTTTAAAGAGGGTGCCAATGTAAAAAAAGGCGAATTGCTTTTGAAAATGAATGATGCCGATTTACAAGCACAATTGAAAAAGGCAATTGCCAGCAAAAAACTCAAGGATGATAATGCCAAACGCAATGAGATATTATTGAAAAAAGAGGCCATATCGCAATCAGATTATGATATTTCAATGAATGAACTCAATGCCATTGATGCCGATATTGAGTATTTGAAGGAAATGATAAGAAAGACCGAAATTAGAGCGCCTTTTTCTGGAACAGTAGGTTTAAGATATATCAGTGAGGGAGCTTATTTAACCCCCAATATAACGGTTGCTACCTTGGAAGATGAATCGCAACTAAAACTTGCATTTTCTATTCCTGAGAAGTATGCCTTGAAAGTTAAAGTTGGCGACGATATTACCTTTTCGGTTAGTGGTTCAGATGAGATTTATAAAGCAAAAATTTATGCACGTGAGGCATCAGTATCGGATCAAACAAGGGCCATTAACATGCGTGCGTTGTGTAGCAATAACCAAAGAAAGTTAATGCCCGGTTTATTTGCAAGTATTAACTTAAAATTGGGTAGTGAACGTGCTTCATTTATGATTCCAACACAGGCTATGGTGCCAGTTTTAAAAGGCCAAAAGGTATATTTAGTAAAAGGTGATTCTGCCGTTGAACAATTAATAAAAACTGGCTTTAGAAGCGATACACAAATAGAAGTACTAGCCGGTTTAAACAATGGCGATTCTTTAATTGTTGATGGCATAATGTATATGAAAAGTGGTGTGAAGGTTAAGGCAATTAATAGGAAGAAATGAGTTTAGCTAGTTTAAGTATTAATAGGCCAGTTTTGGCGGTGGTTTGCTCAATTCTAATTGTTCTTTTTGGATTAATCTCCTTTAATTATTTAGGGGTACGTGAGTTTCCAAGTATTGATCCGCCAGTTATTACTGTGCGAACCAATTATACTGGCGCAAATCCTGATATTATAGAATCTCAAATTACAGAACCTTTAGAAAAGGCTATAAATGGTATTGCCGGTATTAGGGCAATTTCATCTTCAAGTAATCAAGGTAGCAGCATTATTACCGTAGAGTTTAGCCTTTCCTCTAATTTGGAAGAGGCCACAAATGATGTGCGCGATAAGGTTTCTCAAACCATTAGGCAATTGCCTCAAGATATAGATGCACCGCCAGTTGTAAGCAAAGCAGATGCCAATTCAGATGCCATTGTTTCCCTTACTTTGCAAAGTGATTCTAGGTCGAAACTAGCTCTTAATGATTACGCAGAGAATGTTGTTTTGGAGCGTTTGCAAACTATTCCTGGTGTAAGTAATATTCAAATTTGGGGGCAGAAAAAATATGCCATGAGGTTATGGCTTGATCCTGTAAAACTTTCTTCCTTTGGATTAACTCCTTTAGATGTGCGAGCAGCATTAGACAAAGAAAATATTGAATTGCCTGGAGGTAAAATTGCAGGTGATAATATGGAGCTTGCCATTAAAACACAGGGTAGGTATGCTACTGAAGATGAATTTAATAGAATTGTAATCAAAAATTTAGGCACACAAGTGGTTCGTTTAGCTGATGTTGGGCGGGCAGAGCTTGGTCCAGAGAATGAAGAATCTGGATTAAAGTCGTCTGGTGTTGGCATGATTGGTCTTGGTTTGGTGCCACAACCTGGTGCTAATTATATTGAAATTGCCGACGAATTTTACCGCAGGTACGAGCTTGTTAAGAAAGAAATACCACAAGATATTCGCATGGATATAGCCTTAGATAATACTAGGTTCATTAGAACTTCTATCACTGAGGTAACAGAAACGTTGTTCATTGCTTTTTTATTAGTGGTGTTAATTATTTTTCTCTTTTTCCGCGATTGGCTAATTGCATTTCGCCCTCTAGTAGATATTCCTGTTTCACTTATTGGGGCATTTTTTATTATGTACCTTTCTGGCTTTTCTATCAATATTTTAACCTTATTAGCCATCGTTTTGGCAACGGGATTGGTGGTGGATGATGGAATTGTGGTGACCGAAAATATTTTTAAGAAAATTGAGGAAGGCTTAAGTCCAAGGGAGGCCGCAATAAAAGGAACCAATGAAATTTTTTTCGCTGTTATTGCTACTTCTATCACCTTGGCAGTAGTATTTTTACCAATTATTTTTATCGAGGGCTTTGTTGGTAGGCTCTTTCGAGAATTTGCTGTGGTGGTTGCTGGAGCAGTGCTTATTTCTGCCTTTGTTTCTTTAACCTTAACTCCAGTATTAAATGTTTATTTACAACGTAAAAATAAATCGCACTCAAAATTTTATGAAAGAACAGAGCCATTTTTTGTGAACCTAAATAATGCTTATTCAAAGTCTTTGGATAGGATGTTTAATAATAGATGGCAGGTTTGGGTATTAATGGTCATAAGTGTAGGATTAATATTTTTAATTGGTAAAAATTTACAATCAGAATTATCGCCTATGGATGATAGGAGTTGGATGCGCGTGAGTTCAACAGCCCCCGAGGGTGCTTCCTATGATTATATGGAGAAATACATGGATGCTGTTTCAAGAATGATAGATGATTCAATTCCAGAAAAAAGGTTGACTTTAGTTGTAACTGCTCCAGGATTTACTGGAAGCGGCGCTGTTAATACAGGCTTTGTGCGTGTTATTCTTCCTGAACCTAAAGATAGAAAGAAAAGTCAGCAGCAAATTGCTCAACGATTACAACAACAATTAGGAAATTTAACGGGTGCCAAATCATTTGTGATACAAGATCAAACCATTAGTGGTTCTGGAGGTTCTCGTGCCGGTTTGCCTGTTCAGTTTATTTTACAAAACCAAGATTTCGAAAAAATACAAACTTACTTACCTAATTTCTTAGAGGAAGTAAATGCAAGTAAAATTTTTCAAGGAGTAGATGTAAATTTAAAATTTAATAGACCAGAATTGGTTATCAGTTTTGATAGAGAAAAGGCTAAAAATTTAGGAGTGAGTGTTCAAAATGTTGCCCAAACCTTGCAGTTTGCATATGGTGGTGTGCGTTATGGTTATTTTACAAAAACAGGTAAGCAATACCAAATAATTGGGCAGGTTGAACGCGAACACAGAGATGCTCCTGTAGATTTAAAATCCTTGTATGTTAGGAATGATCGTGGTGATTTAATACAACTAGACAACTTAGTAAATGTTGTAGAGCAAAGTAGTCCGCCACAACTGTATCATTACAACAGGTATAAAGCAGCCACTGTTTCTGCCGGACTAGCAACCGGAAAAACAATTGGAGATGGCATTGATGAAATGCGTAGGATTCAGAAAAAGGTTTTAGATGATTCCTTCTCGGCAGATTTGGGAGGCCCATCAAGAGATTTTGCTGAAAGCTCATCCAATACTTCCTTTGCATTTTTTCTAGCATTGGTGCTTATCTATTTGGTATTAGCTGCCCAATTCGAAAGTTTTATGGATCCAATTATTATCATGTTTACTGTTCCATTAGCCTTAGCAGGCGCACTCATTTCACTTTGGTATTTTGATCAAACTTTGAATATCTTTAGTCAAATTGGTATCATTGTTTTACTTGGTTTGGTTACCAAAAATGGTATCTTAATTGTTGAGTTTGCTAACCAAAAACGAGCGCAAGGTTTGCCAAAAATGCAAGCGGTAAAAGAGGCGGCTGTTTCAAGGTTAAGGCCAATTATGATGACTAGCTTAGCTACAATTTTTGGAGCATTGCCAATTGCCCTAGCTTTAGGTGCAGGAGCAAAGAGCCGAACTTCTATGGGGATGGTTATTATCGGTGGCTTGTTATTTTCCGGTTTTTTAACCTTGTATGTAATTCCAGTAGCTTATCAGTTTCTCTCCCGAAATAAAAGAATTTATTCTAATACTATAGAAAGTAATGATGATGAAGTTAAATAGCGGCTTTTTTCTTGGGTTTATGTTTTTGATGGGTTTTGTGGCCAATGCTCAAAATGCAATAAGTTTAAAACAGGCATTTGATATTGCATTGGAAAATAATTTCTCCATTCAAATTGCCAGCAATGATTTTGAAATTACCAAGAAAAATAATGTGATTGGAAATGCAGGAATGTTGCCCAATATCAATGGCGTAGTAAATCAAGATAACCAAGTATTAGATTCAAAACAAAAGTTCCTAAATGGGACAGAAAATAACAGAACTGGTGCAAAAATTAACCAATTAAATGCTGGTGTAGAATTAAGTTGGACTTTATTCAATGGCATGAAAATGTTTGCTACTAAAAATAAGTTAACTGAACTTGAAGCTATTGGTGAAGTGAGGTTAAGGCAGCAAATGGAAAGCATGCTGATGCGTGTTGCAAAATCCTATTTTGATATTTTATTGTTAAAAGAGCAGTTGAAATCTGGCCGAGAATTTATTGAGATTAGCGAAAAGAGATTGGCTATTGCAAGGGCAAAAACTTTAGCAGGTAAAAGCGCTAAATCGGAAGTGTTAAATGCTCAAGTTAATTTGAATACCGACTTAGCGGAATTTAAGCGATTAGAAACCCAATATAAGAATGGTAAATTGAGTTTAAATCAATTGTTGGGCAAAGAGATTTCTTTTACCTTTGAAGTCTCAGATTCGCTCATTCCTGCCCAAGCACTAAGTTTTGAAGCTGTTAAGGATTTGGCTATAAAAAATAACAGCGGCATTAGAATGGCTAAATTGAATAAAGAGGTGGCGCAATTTCAATTGCAAGAGATAAAAGGCGAAAGATACCCAAACTTGCAATTTAAAAGCGGCTATAATTATAATCAACAGCAATCAGAGGCGGGTTTTTTACAATCATCTAATACCAATGGTTATCATTATGGACTCGGTCTGAACCTAAGCATTTTTAATGGATTTGATATTGATAGAAGGATTGGTAATTCCAAAATATCTTTCAAAAATTCCGACATCCAATTGAAAGACTCTTTGTTGAAAATGGAGGTTGCGGTATCGCAAGCCTACAATGTTTATTTAAATAATGTGGATTTGTATCAATTCGAAAAGTCCAATCTTGATGTTGCCAAGCAGAATTTCGAAATATCGCGCGACCAATTTGAGCAGGGTATGATTAGCAGCAATGATTTGCGCATTGCCCAAGTAAATTATTTGGTAAATGTAAACAGGTTATTAATTGCTGCCTACGATTCAAAATTAAGCGAAATGGAATTGGAAAGATTAAGTGGAACGCTTGTAAAATAGTGCTGAGTATTATTTTTTAGTCTTATCTTTT
>CANKQY010000027.1 GCA_947485745.1 Bacteroidota bacterium | reverse complement strand
TCGGCTGTTACCACACAACGTGTTTTTGCTGCCGATTTCAATACAGCCTCTTCATCCAATGGCTTAATGGTATGTATATTGATAATTTCTGCATCAATGCCCAACTCTGCTAAAGCATGTCCAGCCTCAATGGCTTTCCAAACCAAATGTCCGGTTGCGAAAATTGTTACATCTTTTCCTTCGTTCAACATCAAAGCTTTTCCAATTTGGAAAGGTTCTGTTGCCGAGGTAAAATTAGGAACTGCAGGCCTTCCAAATCTTAAGTAAACTGGTCCTTTATAATCTGCAATGGCAATGGTTGCTGCCTTTGTTTGGTTATAATCACATGGGTTAATTACCACCATGCCTGGTAGCATTTTCATCAGCCCTAAATCTTCTAATATTTGGTGTGTTGCACCATCTTCGCCCAGGGTAATGCCAGCATGTGAAGCACATATTTTCACATTCTTGCCACTGTAAGCAATAGATTGACGAATTTGATCATAAACCCTGCCAGTACTAAAGTTGGCAAAAGTTCCTGTAAACGGAATCCAACCGCCAATGGTTAATCCTGCTGCCACTCCCATCATATTGGCCTCGGCTATACCTACTTGAAAAAATCTTACGGGATGTTCTTTTTGGAAGGTATCCATTTTTAATGAGCCAGTTAAGTCTGCACAAAGTGCCACTACTTTAGGATTACTTTTTCCTAATTCCGATAATCCTGCACCAAATCCACTACGGGTGTCTTTTACATTTTGGATGTCAAACTTTTTCATTCTTGCGCTTTTATAGGTTCAAACCAATAAGGTTCAATATTACATTAATTCAATAAAACATTTGTGGCCTGACCACTCGTAATTTTAATTAGCCTTTCAAAAGTATGACTGCTTCTGCTGTCGCCTTTTGAGCGGTAAATAATTTTATAATCACCCGGCTGCATAATGAGCTGATGACTCCTTTTTTCAACTGGCAATTTGCATACCCATACCAACTCATTTCTAATCATTTGATAGATATCGGCATAGTAATCTTGTAGCTGACAATTTACAATAAGCTTGCCTGGTTGAGGCAATTGAAGTGTGGTAGTATAACTTTGGTCAATACTTATTTCTCTCACCATTCGAGGTAAACACAATACCTCAATTTCATACTTACCTACTAAATATTTTTCCTTGGTATTGGCATCCTGCACATTGATGGTTTTATTGGAGTTTTTTTGTCGAACCAAAAACTGCAAACCACTGTAATTGGTTAGTCCATCTACCTTTACCATTAATTGCCCTTGGGGTGCATCAACCCCAATGATGGTATGCTTTCCTGGTGTAACATCAATGTTTTCTTTTACCACCGGAGGCAGGGTATGAACCATCATTCTATACCTAAAAACAGGATCAAGTTGCACCGTGTCTGGGTTGCCTCTTTCATTAATGGTATGCATATAATTGTACATCAACTGCCCCGAGTTCATGTCGTAAAAACTCATGTTTACATTGGTTTCGGTTGGCTTGCTAAATACATCCAATAAATTAACTTGTGCAGTTGTATTGTTTAATGCCTGCGAAACAACAATGTTCAAGGCATCTTCAAATCCTTTTTCGGTATTGGCATCATAGTACCTGCCCACACAATCAAATGCCTTTCTAAAATCTTCGGTTGATCCAATGCCAATAATAAAAGGCTTTAAAATAATACCCTGACTTTGCAATGCTTCCGACACTGCACATGGGTCGCCCTGACATTCTTCAATGCCATCGGTTATAAGGATAATTACATTACGGGTATAAGGCTCCTTCGGGAAATCATAAGCAGATTGCAACAAAGATTGGGCTATGAGCGTAGTTCCTTTTGGAATAATACTTTGAATTCGCTTTTTTACCTCAGCAAAATTATTGGGTCTAAACGGAACCTCTAACCTAGTATCCTTACAATTACGCACATTAGGAGGCGAAGTATGGCCGTAAACTCTCAAGGCAATTTCCAAGTTTTTGGTTCCCACCAAGCTATCAATTGTTTTGTTCAATAATCGTTTGGCTACATTTATTCTTGAGTCGCTTTCCATTCTTGCATACATACTGCCACTTGCATCTAGCAAAAATAAAATGCGTGTTTTTATTGGTTTAGGAGTTTGGGCCTGAACCGAAAAAACGGTAAAGACCAATACCCCAAAAACAAAAATAAATTTTAAAATAGACCTCATATATGCTAAACGAACTTAATAGTCGCCTAGTGTAGATGGTAATTGTGCCAATGCATTTTCAAGTTCTGCATCATTGGGTGCAACACCATGCCATTTATGACTACCCATCATAAAGTCAATAGGGTAGCCCATTTCAGTTTTCATCACTACAAAAATTGGCTTACCTTTTCCGGTAAGGTCTTTGGCGGCAGCCATGGTGTCAATGATATTTTGAACATCATGTCCGTCCATGTGCAATATTTCCCAACCAAAAGATTTCACCTTATCTGCTATGTCTGAACCAAGGCCCATTACTTCTTTGGTTGATCCATCTATTTGCTGACCATTTAAATCTATGGTAACAATGAGGTTGTCAATTTTTTGGTGGGCAGCAAACATAAATGCTTCCCAATTCTGACCTTCTTCTATTTCGCCATCACCCATTAAGGCATAAACCAATTGGCCATCGCCATTCAACTTTTTTGATAAGGCAGCGCCACAAGCAACGGATAAACCCTGACCCAAAGAACCAGATGCAATGCGCACACCTGGAAGGTGCTCATGCGTAGTTGGGTGACCTTGTAACCTGGTGTTTAGTTTGCGGAATGTTTTCATTTCCTCAACCGGAAAGTAACCCGATCTAGCCAAGGTGCTGTAAAATACTGGTGAAATATGTCCGTTCGACAAGAAAAACAAATCTTCATTGGCACCATCCATGTTAAAATTGGCATCGTGTTTCATGATTTTGAAGTACAGGGTTGCCAAAAAATCGGCACAACCTAAACTTCCACCTGGATGGCCGCTTTTACAACCATGAACCATGCGGAGAATATCTCTCCTAATTTGCGTAGCCAAGCTACTGATTTCCTGTGCGGTATATTGCTTCATGTAGAAGTATTTTATTTTAACAATACGCAAAAATACAAAGGAATCTTGAGTAAATTGAGTTTGGGCATATTTTGTTGGGAGTTTTAGGCATAAAAAAAGCCCTGAATCATTAAGGGCTTTTCTATTTTGATTTATAATTGATTATTTTAGGTAATCAATTAAGAAAAAGATTAATCCAACTAAGAAAATTAAACTACCAACACCTACAAGCACCACTCCAATTGCACCTAATGACAAAATCGATAGAGCAGCACCAATTGCCCAAACAATTATACCTACAATCATCCATTTTTTGCCATCAACCGTAAACTCTGTAGCTGCTTTGATTTCCTTTTTCAAAGATTTCATTTGCCCTTTTACAGATTTTACACCTTGTTTGGTAAAAGACGCAGATGCTTTACTGCTATTTTGTGGAACTACTTGTTTAATGTCCTCCAACATTGGTTTCATTTCTGGCGTTAAAACAGGAGCGCTAGCCAATTGAGTGGCAGGTGCTGGTTGAACCGGCAATACAATGCTTTTAGGTGCTTTAGCTTCAATTTGTTTAATAGGTTCAGCCTTTTTGATTTGTGCCACACTGTGGTCAACATTTACCTTTTGGCGATAAGAATACATTTGATTGCTGCACGATGAAACAAGCATGGCTAGTCCTAAAGAAAGTGTAACAGATAGTAGTTTAATTTTTTTCATATGATTGTGTTTTGTAAATCGAATATAGGCCATGTAATCTTCATTCGCAATTTTTTTTGTTATTAGGCTATTGGGTATTTGAGAATGAGTAAATTTAGTTTGTCAAATAAGAATTAAACAATCATTTTTGTACCTTATTGGGATAGAAACCTAATCATGATAAAAACCGTACAACTAACGCTATCGCCCGAGCAGGCCGCTTCAGATGAAGCTATCGCAAATCAGTTGCAAAGGGAGTTTGGGTTCAAACCGGGAGATATTACTGGATTTACCATTGTAAAAAAGAGCCTCGATGCCAGGCGAAAACTTATTCGTGTGAATTTACAATTGGAGGTATATTTAAACGAAGCGGTGCCTAAGGATGAATTTGAGTTGCATTTTAAAAATGTGAGTCAGGCAAAAGAAGTTGGTATTGTGGGTGCTGGTCCGGCTGGCTTGTTTGCCGCATTGCGTTTAATTGAACTTGGGATTAAACCGGTTATTTTTGAAAGAGGAAAAGCGGTAAAAGAAAGAAGAAGAGATTTGGCCCAAATTACGCGCAACAACAGCGTAAACCCCGATAGCAATTATTGCTTTGGAGAGGGTGGTGCGGGCACTTATAGCGATGGTAAATTATATACCCGTAGTAGCAAACGCGGTGATGTAATGCGCATTTTAAAAATATTGGTTTTGCATGGTGCTGATCCAAGTATTTTATATGATGCCCATCCGCATATTGGCACCAATAAACTGCCTCAAATTATTACCAATATTCGTGAAAATATTTTGGCTTGTGGTGGTGTGTTTCACTTCAACGCAAGAGTTACAGATTTAAAGGTGGACAACAATGCCATCAAAGGTTTGTATGTTGGCAATACTTTGCATTCTTTTGAGCAATTGGTATTGGCAACCGGACATTCGGCTAGGGATATTTATGAATTATTGCATGCTAAAAACATATTGATTGAGGCAAAGCCTTTTGCTTTGGGTGTGCGCATAGAACATCCGCAAGAATTGATAGATCAAATTCAATACAAATGCGATGGAAATAGAGGCGAATTTTTACCTGCCGCAAGTTATAGTATCGTACAACAAGTGAATGGGAGAGGGGTATTTAGTTTTTGTATGTGTCCGGGTGGCATTATAGCCCCTGCCATGACTGCCCCAGGTGAGATTGTAGTGAATGGTTGGAGTCCGAGTAAGCGTAATAACCCTTATGCAAATAGCGGCATGGTGGTTTCGGTTCAAACCGAAGATTATAAGCTATTTGAAAAACATGGCCCATTGGCAGGCATGTATTTTCAACAACAAGTAGAGCAAGATTGCTTCAAAAAAGGCAATGAATCATTGCAAGCACCTGCCCAAAGAATGGTAGATTTTGTAAACAGAAAAGTGTCGAGTACCTTACCAAATAATTCTTATTTACCAGGTACGGTTAGCCGAAATTTACACGATATTTTACCCAAATTTGTAGCCCAGGGTTTGCAAGGAGCATTCCAAGAATTTGGTAAAAAGATGCGCGGCTATTTAACTCAGGAAGCCATATTATTGGCTACAGAATCGCGTACTTCATCGCCAGTAAGAATACCACGTAACAAGGAAACATTTGAGCATCCGCAAATCAAAGGATTATACCCTTGTGCAGAAGGTGCGGGTTATGCTGGCGGAATTGTAAGTGCCGCTATGGATGGAGAGAATTGTGCGGTGGCAATTGGAGGATTAGTTTAGATTTTTAGGCTAAATTTTAACCTATTACCAATTCCTTAAAAGCATTAATTCCTTTCATGTTTTCAACCTCATCAAAGCTTAATTCTAAAATAGAAATGTTTGGTTGTGGAGCATAGAGCCTGTCAATTCCTTCTTGTAAGTTACTCCATTCTTTGCTTTGGAAATAATTCAGCCCAAATTGATCTGCAAGTTTTTTTACACTTAATTCATGTGGTGTGGTAAAATAGGAGAGGGTATCTGGATGATTTTTAGGCCCGTCAATCCAATTAAATATATTGCCCGAATGATTGTTTAATATAATAATTTTTAGGTTGCTTGGTAAGTCGTTTTGCCAAAATGCATTTTGGTCGTAAAACAAGGAGAGGTCGCCACAAATTAGGGTAACTATTTTACCTGCTTGAACCCTAGCGGCTCCAATGGCTGTGCTTATTGTTCCATCAATGCCACTGGTTCCTCTGTTCGAAAATATTTGTAATGCCTTAAGCGGTGCGCCTAACCAACTTGCCCATCTTACACTGGCGCTATTGCCTAATTGTAATTGACTATTTTCTGGTATTTCGGCTAAAATTTTATTTACCACATTTGGTTCACACCAAATTTTATTTTCATGAAATACCTTTAAAGCTTCATGGGCTCTGTTATTCAACAATTTCCAAAGTATCGAATACTCCTTTTTACTTGGTTCAGCATTGCCTTTTAATGAAATAAAGGCCTCTAAATAAGGCAATAATTCTGCTTCAAGCAGCTGTGTTAAATTTTGATAAGTATCAATAGATTCGGCCTGAGCTTGTAAGCGAAAATGATAGTTTGGCTTAATTCCTTTTAACCAAAGCTTCATTGATTTGGAAACAATTGGTCCACCTATTGAAAGTATAAAATCAGGCGCCAAGTCTTTTCTTTGTTCTTTTGAAACATGTTGTAACCCAAAATCGAACAAGCCAGCATTTGAAATTTCATGCTGATTCGAAGCAATATCTGCAAGCAAAACAACATCATCTTGACTAATAAAAGTGTTTAAGAAATTGCTAAGGTTACTATCAGGAGGCATCTGACCTACCAGAATCAATTTCTTTTTACTTGCTTTCCAAGCATTAGAAAAATCGTTCAAAAAGGGCACTTGGGTTATATTTAGTATCTTTTTTTCATTGTGAAAATGTAATTCTGGAAAGGAAGGGATTTCAGGTAAATTATATAATGGTTCGCGTAAGGGAACATTAATATGAACGGGCCCAAAACCAGATTCGTGCGTAGATTCTTCTATAGCATTTAATACAATCTTCTCCGTTAATTTATAGTCAACGTTTTCTTCTTGGTAGCTTAATAACTCATAACTGCCTAACACATGTTTACCAAATACACCTTTTTGCATAATCATTTGCCCATCTTGCTGGTTAAGCATTTCTGGCGGCCTATCAGCAGTTAAAATGAGCAAGGGTATTTTTTGATAAAAGGCTTCTGCTACAGCAGGAAAAAAATTGAGGCAAGCTGTACCAGATGTACAAATGAGCACAACTGGTTTTTGTAATTGTTGCGCCATTCCCAGAGCCATAAAAGCAGCACTACGTTCATCTATTACCGAATAACACTTTATGCCAGTGATATTTGTAAACGCAAATACAAGGGGTGCAGATCTACTGCCAGGGCAAATAACAGCATTTTCAATGCCGTAGTGCTGACAAACTTTTGCTATGGTAAATACGTGTTGTTGCAAAGCACTTTTATTTGATCCAAAAATAACTTTTTCTCTGCTATTCCTGTACTTTTTGTTGGTTATTAAAATTGCACCCTAAATCCAATATTCACGCCAAATAGCCTTGCTCCTGGCAAATCTCTGTAATTTAGCCTATGTGATAGGCCTAATGTGCCAATTTTAAAAATATTTTCTATACCATACCCAATTTCAACATAAGGTTCTTTAGCAAAAGTATTGATGGTTGATAAGGTTCTTCCTTGATCATCTGTCAATGGCATTAAACTTTTATTCTCATTACTCATTTGCCCATAAGCAGCTTTTACTACAAAATAGTTTCTCAACTTTAGCTTATCTATATAGGGAATTTTATTAAAAATTACACCCTCAAATCTTTGAGTATAGCTAGCATGTATAAATTCATCACTTACAAATTCATAAAAATTCATCAAGTTATAATTGTAATCGCTATAAATTGAACTTTCATTGCCACGGGCCACATCTAGCAAAGGGTAGGGTAGTCTACCAAATATTTTTCCCATAAAGATGTACCAATCTGCCGTTCCCAACACCGAAGTATTCATGTGGTGTGATATGATTAAATTAAATTTGTCGTAGTTAAATTGCCCACCCAACAATCCATCAACTCCTCTGTAATAGCTAGCAATAACAACAGGCCACTTGGCTCTTTCAACCATAAATCTATCGTGCCCTCTCGAAATCATCACCTCCTTATAAGCCCATCTTCCTTCTATGCCCACCTGGCTGGTTCTAAACTCACTTGCCAGAACTTGATCAGCTGGACTTGCCGTTGGATTAGTAATATAAGAAAAAATAAAATTCCCTTTAGGTGTAAAAATGCTATTGTCGTATAAAAATTTCACTGTCCAATTGCTCGAAAAAGTTTGGGTGAAACTTAAATTTACCTCTTCTGTTTGGTTGATCCTAACATTGTTTGAGAAAAAGTTAGCGAACTGAAAAAAACCTGAACTCAAGGCATAAGTAATTGGAGAGTTTGTTATACCTAAAATGTCATAATCTTTCCTGTATCTGGCCGAGGCAACTGTCCACCTTCTAGAGTCAATTATATAATCACCACCTAAGCTATACTTAAATTTTTCGTCCTGTAACCCATAGGCCAAATAGGTTTTTAGTACTATTTTTTCACTAAAATCATAGTTTGTTTTAAAACCTAACCTAAACCTAACTCCTTCCACATTGTTATAGGCAACAACGTTCATATAGGGACCCCAATCTAGTTTGCCTATTCGTTTATATCCTTGTAAAACGGTTTGAACCAAATCAATGTATGTTTTTACTATAGGTAAGTCGTTTACCGAGTCTACCTTGCTAATCATTTCCTTTTCAATGGAAGATAGTGGTTCAGTTCTTTTTTCTACCCAATAGTTACTGTCTTTTATGCCAGCATCTTCATTGGTTACAACAGGGTAATCAAAAAAATCTTTGTTAATACCAATGCCTGTTTCAATGCCGGTATAGGCATTATAAAAACCTGCAACCATCCCACTCCCTTTTTTTTGCATCCTAGCAATGTCAAAAATAATCCTGCTTTTAGAAGTAATCCAAGGTGTTTCTTTTGTAGGTAATAACTCTTGCTGAATTTTAATACGATTAATGAAGTTAACATTGGCAGCTTTGCCCACTTCAAGAATTAACCTTTTTAGGGCAAATGTGCTATCGCTGATCCAAATATATCCCTCAAAACCCAAGTCTTGTTTTCTTTTCAAATTCAATTGAATCTTATAACACTTTAGCCCATCAATGTCCATAGAATCCAAAAGGGTATAAACATAGTAATAATGGCCTTCATCAGCTATAGGTGAAACAAAGTCTTTGTTTAATATGGTGATAAAATTATTGCTAAAATTATAATGATGCAATTGGCCTCCCATTAAATCTGTTAAATACGAATTTGCCTCAATGCCTATACCAGAATATTTACTTCCTTCAACAATTTCTTTGCCCTTCCCAATGCTCTTTAAATAATAGTATTTAGAGTAGGTTTCACTAACAAATACAGGTAATATGTGTTTGCCCTCTTCATTGGTCATTTGATGAATGGTATCAAACAATGATCTCATAGGTTTAAACACCTTCGAATTTTTCATTTCCTCAGAAATATTGGAAAGCGAGATGTCTATTTTACTATATGAGTTGTACTGGTAACTGCTTATTTCATCTTGGTTAACAGCTTTCCTTCTGTCTCTTGCTGCATCAACAATACGCCATGCCGGATTTAATCCTGGAGTGATGATAGCCTCATTCATTTCTTGGGTAGCTTCGTCTAATTCAACCAATACCGTTTGACTAATACCTTGCTTTATTTTTACGGCATATCTTTTATAGCCAACATAAGTGACAATGAGAGAATCTGCTTTTTGCAATGTTTTTAACTTAAACCTACCCTCAAAATCTGTAGTAGATCCGCCAGGAATACCTTTAAAACCCAAACTCACAAACGGCAATGCTTCTTTGTTATGGCGATCTTGAACCTTGCCAATTACAATAGTTTCGTTTTGAGCAAAACCATTTAAACCAATTAAAATAAAGAGTGCTAATAAATATCTCACTTAACCAAACGCATTTTCATGCGCACATCTTTTAAAGGTCTATCTCCAGGGCGAGTTGGTGTACTCGCAATTTTATCCAATACATCCCAACCACTTTCTAGTTCACCAAATACTGTATAAGCACCATCCAAATGCGGAGCACCACCAAACTCCATGTAGGTTAAAATTTGGTCGTTATTTACTTTTTCAGCATTCGGATATTTTGTCTTATAAGCTATGTCTGCTGCAACTTGAACGGTCTCCATATATTTTCTTATTCCTTCTTTATCGCCATTGGTTTGCAGGCTACTTACTGCTGCTTGAACCGTATCCGATTGATAAATTTTGTACAAGATTTCTTGCTTGCAATTCATATTGCGCCCGTTTATTATTTGTTCAAGCTCTTTGGTGGTATATGTTTTTCCTTGTACAATATAAAACTGACAACCACTGCTCATTTGTTCTGGATTATTATCTCTTGCTGCCGATAAGGCGCCACGTTTATGGTAGAGTGCAGGATTAATCTCTGCAGGAATTTTATACCCAACATCGCCCGCGCCAAGCATGGCATTTGAATCTGCATGTTTCGATGTTGGATCGCCCCCTTGAATCATAAACGATTTTATCACTCGATGAAACATCAAACTATCATAAAATCCTTGTTTCACCAATTTAATAAAATTATCACGGTGTAATGGCGTTTCATCATACAATCTAACAATCATCACCCCAAAATCAGTTGATATTTCCACCCTTTGTCCCTTAGGTTTTGTATCTTTTGGTTTTGAAACAATGGTATGCTTTGGCTCAGGTTTTTTAGTTGTTGCAGGTTTTTTTGTTTGGGCTGAACCTAATAATGATGCTGATAAAATTATTAAAGTTAATAAAAGAAATTTTTTCATAAAGTGCGTTTTCTGAATTTTAAAGCAATATAAATAATTAGGCCAATAAATGCCAAAGTCCTGCCATGTATTCAGGGTCATTTATCCTATCTTCTGCTTTATCAGCAACTATTTTCTCCAATAATAGGTCGTTTTTAACACCTTGATCCAAGGCATACTTGTACGAACTTAAGCTAAAAGTGGTGAGCTCATATTGCGATTTAAATTTATCTGGATACAAATCGCTCAAATCATGTTCAATGTGCTTTTTATGCATAAAATGCTGGTCGCCTACCTTTTCAGCCATCTCGGTGTAGTTTTGTATGGCCAGCTGTGAAATAGCGTCGGCATTGGGTTTACGGAGTTTTTGGTATTCCTCAAATATTTTGTTCCAATCAGAACCATATTTCTCAATACATTCATCCATTACCACCACATCTTCAAAACTACAGTTCATACCCTGACCATAAAATGGAACAATTGCATGTGCTGCATCACCCATTAAAGCTAGCTTATCTTTCTTTACCCAAGGATAGCAGCGTACCGTAACCAAACTTGCAGTAGGATTTTTAAAATAATCATCCAACAAAGTTGGCATCATTGGCAAAGCATCTGGAAACTCTTCTGCAAAGAATTTCTCGACGTCTTCGCGGGTTTTTACCGAATTAAAGCTTTTTTCTCCTTCAAAAGGAACAAACAATGTGCAGGTAAAATCACCAGAAGGATTTGGCAAAGCAATCATCATAAATGCACCACGAGGCCAAATATGCAAGGCGTTTTTCTCCATCTTAAATTCGCCCATGGCACCAGCTGGTATTTCCAGTTCTTTGTAGCCAACTTGCAGGTAAAATTGATGGTAATCAAATCTATCGCCCATCTGCATGCGTGCGCGGGTTGCAGCAAAAGCGCCATCTGTGCCTATAATTCTATCTGCCGTAAAGGATTGGTTCGAGCCATCTTCCATTTCAAATGTTGTGCTACCTGCTTCAACATTTAAATCAACACATTTGGTATTAAAATGTATAGTAATATTCTCAAATTCATCGGCCAATTCTAATAACCTAATATTGAGCCTGCCTCTAGAAACAGAGTTGATAGCCTGACCATCTTTTCCGTATGGCTGATAATTCAGTTCTCCAGTTCTGCTGTGCATCATCCTGCCGGTCATGGGAATGGCATCTGCTAATATCTCCCGATCCAAGCCTACTTTTTCTAGTGCATGTAAACCGCGTGTAGAAAGCGCCAAATTTATAGATCTCCCAGCACTCATTTTATTTTTACGCATATCAGGCCTGCGCTCAAATAAATTAATTTCAAACCCACGTTTAGCTAAATAAATAGCCATTAAAGTTCCACTTAAACCACCACCAATGATATTAATTTTCTCAGCCATATTTATCTATTTTCTCGGTTTATTAATGTTTGTTAAACGTGCAAATTAAGCCTTTTTTCATTTTTATCACTTGTAAAATCAACAAAAAAGCCAATTTCTGTAAAGAAATTGGCTTTTCAGATTTAAATGGAAGTTATTTACTGTTTCAAAAACTTGCCATAACTCACTATTTCACTATTTGCAATAAAATGGTAATAGTAAAACCCTACTGGTAACTGCGAAACATCTATGGTAGTTGAATAAATACCATTAGGCTGTTTTCCAAGTTTAGTGGTTTTAATGCTATTGCCGCGGATGTCAAATATTTGCACTTCGGTTTGGGCATTTTTGTTTAAAGCATAATTGATTGTAAACTCTTGACTAGTTGGGTTAGGATAGGCCATAATTACCACTGCTTCTATTTTAGGTAGTGGACTTAAACCAGTAATTTTTGTCGGAGGATTCACTGGTGCAGGAACTTCTTGTACACTTTTTGGCGTAGCAGGGTTAGTTCCAACACTTGTTATTCTGTTGCTATTGTTTGCAGTTGCAACGCCTTTGTTAAACTTTTCAATATTGCTAGACACTCTTATGGTATCAAGGTAAAAATAATCCGCTTGTGCCGAATCATTTTTAAGATCAAGGATAAAATATCCGTGTCGATCCAAATCAACATATTTTAAATGAGGGTTATATGTTACCGAGCCTAATCCAGGAATTGGAATAGGATTATTAATTACTGTCTCAAATTGAGCTGTTGCAGCTACCCCAACTGCCTCGTCAAAGTTTGCCGAAGTAATGCTTGGTGTTGCAAATTCTACCCCAACTGAACCAACTCCAGTTGCAGGAATATACGTGCTTGAGGGTGTAGGTAAGTTAAAAAGTTGTGGATCTGGGTATTTTACTGGCTTTTTATTAAGATCAAAACTCCAGCTAGCATGAGAATCTCCTGTGAGAAATATTGTGTTTTTAATATTTTTGTTTTGGATGGTATCTAAAATAGCATTTCTTTCTGTTGGATAAGATTCCCAATTGTCGATAAATAAATTTTCTACAGCTCTGATTGCTGCTAAATTGGTTATTGCAGGTTGTCCTTGCGCATCAACAGCACCAAATCCTACATTCATATCGCTAAACAACACTTGATTGCCTATAACTTTCCATTTTGCAGTAGAGGTACTCAGTTGGTTTATTAACCAATTGTATTGGGTGCTTCCTAACATGGTTCTAGCAGGAATATCGGCATCATCAAAGTTAACAGGAGGTTTAACTCGACCTTCTAAACGTGTATCAAGTAAAATTAAATCCACTAGATTACCATACATAATCTTTCTGTAAATTTTTTTATCAGTTGTTTCACGAATAGGCATCCATTCGAAGTAAACTTTCTTTGAAATGTTTTTTCTTGTTTGCCAATCTCCTTCATTTGTTTGATGGTTTTCTGCACCATTCTCATAAGAATCATTGCTCGATTCATGATCATCCCAGATAGATATAAAAGTTTGTTGTTGGTGTGCAGCGCGCAAATCCGCATCCAATCTGTAAACCGAATACCTTGTTCTGTAATCTCCTTCTGAAATTATTTCTTTTTTAGGTTCAACAAACCTGTTAGTCAATGAATCTCCATAGGCTTTAGGTTCATATTCATAAATATAATCACCCAAGTGAATAATGACATCTAAGTCATTTCTTTGAGAAATTTTCTTAAATCCATTAAAAAAACCAGCTTCGTAATTGTTACATGAAACTACTGCAAATCTCAAATGATTAGCAACTGTGGCGGCAGTGCGCATTCTTCCAATCACAGAGTAATATCCATTGTAACCAAAAACATAATAATAGGTTGCGCCAGATTGTAATCCAGTTACATCTATCTTAACCGTATAATCTTTACTAGAATCTGTAACAATGTTACCCGATTGAATAATATTTAAAAAGGAAGTATCGGTTGCTACCTTCCAACTAACCGTTTTAGATGTATAATTGCCAGAATCTGGCGTAATACGAGTCCAAATAATAACACGATCAGTTAATGGGTCGCCAGATGCTACGCCGTGATAAAAGGGTTTTAGTTTTGGATCAAAACTTAATGCACCACTTTTATTTAAAGACCTACTGTATTCAGTAAGTTTTATTTGTTGGCCGCTAACTCCTCCCATACCAATGGTAAAGAAGAATAATAAATAAATAATTTGCTTTTTCATCTAACAAATTACACCACGCATTGTTAGGTATTTATAAATGATTTGTTAACAAAAACTTAGTCTTGTGGTATATTATTGTTATTTCTATTTAAACTGAAAACTATTGGGTTCTATACCTGTGAGGATATTTAGTAAAAAGTACAAATATCAAGCAATATCTTACGCTTACTAACATCCAAAGACAAAAAACCAACGTCCAAAATCCTTACAAATAATATCTCTTCAACGCATCGCCAATCCTAAAAATATCTTCATAGCAATTATACATAGGAACTGGACTCATTCTGATAACATCTGGTTCGCGCCAATCTGGTAAGATATTTTGTGTTTGCAGGTAATCAAATAATTTTTTGCCATCATTTTTTACAATGATTGACAGCTGACAACCTCTTTGTTTTGGGTCTGAGGGCGTAATCACTGTTAAATAGTGCGAATAGTCTTTTAATATAAATTCTAAATAGCCGGTGAGTAATTCACTTTTTTTACGCAGGTTTTCTATGCCAGCTTCATCAAACATTTCTAAGGATGCTTTGTGGATGGCCATTGGAAAAATTTGCGCATTACTCAACTGCCAACCAGCTGCGCCTATCATGGGTTTAAAGCCTTTCTTCATTTGAAAACGTTCTGCTTCATCATGTCCCCACCAACCTGCAAAACGCACTAGCTCTGGATTATTTCCGTGGCGTTCATTTACAAATACACCGCTTGTGCCTCCCGGACCAGAATTCAAATATTTATAGGTACACCATACCGCAAAATCTACATCCCAATCATGTAACTGTAAATGTAAATTTCCAGCGGCATGCGCCAAATCAAATCCTGCTATGGCCCCAACAGCATGTGCTGCCGCTGTAATGGCTTGCATGTTAAAAGCCTGACCAGTATAATAATTTACACCACCAATCATCACTATAGCCAGGCTATTTTTATGGGCTTCAATTTGAGCCAAAATATCTTCGGTGCGCAAGGTGTGTTCTCCTTCACGTGGTTTCAATTCGATAATTGCATCGTCTGGGTTCAAACCGTGAAACCTTGCTTGCGTTTCCATGGCATACATATCTGATGGAAAGGCCGAAACTTCCATCATTATTTTATAACGAGTAGGGGTGGGCTTGTAAAAACTCACCATCATTAAATGCAAATTGGTTGTAAGGTTGTTCATGATCACAACTTCACTTGGCAGCGCACCTACTAACTTTGCTGCCTTTTCTGTTAAAAAATGGTGGTAATACAGCCAAGGATTTTTGCCATCAAAATGTCCCTCAACTCCCAATTCTGCCCAATCATTTAACTCTTGGTCTATTGATGCTTTTGCACTTTTAGGCTGCAATCCAAGAGAATTGCCACAAAGATAAACCATGGGTACGCCATCATTTTTTATTAAATGAAATTCATTTCTAAAATGAGCTAAACTGTCATATTTATCTAGCTGTTGGGCAAAAGCGAGGGAGTTTTCAAAATTCATGGATGATAAAATCAAAACGCAATGTTAAGCAGAATTTGCCTCAAATGAAAATAGGGTTTATTTTGCTGCAAGAGATAATTTATTTGTTAAATCAATGGCTCCTTCAAAGAAATATTTTAAAGTGGAAGATTACATAGCCGATTTGCCCCATTGGATGCAGGAGCAATTTTTTGTGTTGCGAGAAATCATCTTGCAAAGTAACCCTAATATAAAGGAAGGTATGAAATTCAATATTCCATTTTATACCCTAAATGGTTTATTGTTTTACTTTTCTCTTTACAAAAAGAAGGAATTTATTTTGGGTATTCAACCTAAACCTCACCCAAAAAACCTTTACCCAAACCAATAAAAAATAGTTTAGTTTATATGGATTGGATTAATTTTCTCCTATTTTGTGGTACTATTTAATTATGTTACTTTTGTACATGCAACAAACTGTTCATATAATAGAATCCATTCAAAATAATAGTCAAATGCTCAAACGAGATTTTGTTTTAGATCATTTGTACCTTTATGGAAGCTTTTCTAGAAACATGCAAAATGAATTGAGTGATTTGGATTTGGCTTATGAATTGATTCCAGGCCATAAAATGACTTTGAAGCGTTTAAATAAACTTGAAAGTGTTTTACAAGAAATTACTCAAATTGGAAAAATAGAATTGGTAGGAAAGAATAACTTAAACCCAATTGTACAAAGTCATGCAGAATCAGATATCTTCCAACTATTCTAATAATTTACTATTTGTTCTAAGTATATTGGAATGTATTGAAAAGCTCACAATATATAGTGAAGGTTTTGATTCTTCCGAACACTTTTTTGAATCGGATGACCAGCAAGCATATAATGCCTCATGCCATTTATTGTTGGCAATAGGAGAAGAAACAAAAAAGATAGATTCAAGCCTCAAGGATGAAATTAGCTTTATTGAATGGAACCAAATTACAAGCCTTAGAAATAGAATCGCCCATGATTATAGAGGCATAGACCCAGATATAGTATTTTCTATTCTAAAAAATGAATTGGGAATTCTAAAACTTGCATTAAATCAATTATTGAAAATAATTCAACCTGACCAAATATTGTTGGAGCAATATGTTAACACTAAATACTTTAAGCACCTAAGTTACCTTTTGTAATTACCCCAACTAAAACTAATAAAAAAAATCTCCCCTTCTCTACATATCCTTCTCCAAGTCTCCTCATCATCTATCAGTCGCCGAAGCTTGAGCGTAGGAGGCCTACAACTGCCACCACTTTTTCTCCAATCCTATATAAACGCCATCAGCGCGTGTTTCAATTGGGTAAGTATTTACGTAATCTCCTTGCTGCGGCAATCCTCTGCCAGTCTTTAAATCGTATTGGTAACGATGAATTGGACAAATTACTTTGCCTTCTTCACTGCATTTTCCAAGTCCTAAACGTGCACCAGCATGCGGGCAATTATCATCTACCGCATAATAGCCGTCTGCCAATCGTGCTAAGCAAATCAACTTGTTTTCTATCTCTATGGTTCGAACCGAAAATACTGCTTGTGGATCTTTGCCGTGCTCCTCAAAGCCATAAATTTTATAAAACGTTAGCGCCATTAATTCACAATCAACTTTTGTTTACCTAAGCCATTTTGGTCCTTAATTTCTATCAAGTAAATTCCTTTGGCAAAGGAGGCTATATTCAGCTTGAAAGTTTTTTCAAGGATGGTATTACTATACACTTCTTCACCAAATATATTGAAAATAGAAAGCTGTTTGTTGCCCGTTGTTGCTAATTCTAAATTTAATTCATCATTGGCTGGATTAGGATAAATACCAAATGAAATTTGCTTCAATTGGTTTTCCTGAATACCACTAGGCGTGAGTCCTGTAACTTGTTTATACAAATAGGAGGCAACGTATTTTATGGTTGTGTCCATGTATAAAATATTGGTAGCAGTTGTGCCAGAAAAAGGAACATGATCTGCACCTTTAAAGGTATATAACCTTGAATCCATACTTTGTTTTTGTGCAGATGAATCTACACTAAATCCACCCTGAAGAATGGCCACATTGGTGCCAAAGAATTTAAAATAATTGGTTTTATAAGGAACGGTTGCATCATTGGTGCCATGCATATTGCAAATGCTGATGTCTTTGTTGTTATTCATCCAACTTACCTTACCCATAGCACCACATAAACTCACCACGCCTTTTACTTTCCATGAATAACCAGGGTTGCCGCTATTGCCTTCTACTCCACCTATAACATTGGTATCAATTACTAGGCTTGCTACTTCATCTGGAGATTCTAAAAATGCCAATTGCAAACCCAATACACCACCGGCAGAAATGCCACCAGTATAAATTTCATTGGCGTTTATTTTATAAGGGTTTCCACTTTGAACCGATTTGTTGAGGAAACGAATTGCCGCCCTACCATCTTGAGCACCTCTGAATACTGCTTGTTGAAACTCTTTTTCCAAAGTATTGCCGCTTGCAATATCTACGCCTAAGCGGTATTGTATTGAAACAGTTACATATCCCATCTCAGTTAATTTTTTGCATACGTTAACAATATCTGCCAATTTTCTATTGCCTTGCACAAATGAGCCCCCATGCGCCAAAACAACCAAAGGACGTTGAATAGCGGTATCGCCAAAGGGGGTATAAATATCCAAATACAGCTTGGTGCTATCGCCCTTATAATTAAAGTTAAAACCATATTGAATATCTGATTCAACTAAAACAGAATCAAAAGATTTTGTTAAATATCGTTGTCCAAATGCTGCTTGCAAGCTTATCAATAAAAAACTGAATAGAATAAATTTTTTCATCGTGGTATTTGTGTTATTTATCAAAAATAATAAAAAGAATAGTAAAAACAACTTAGATAACTCGGTGTAATAAATAGTCGTCGCAGGTACGCTCACCCAATTTAAATTGTCTGGTATTAAATATCTCGAAGCCAAATTTTTTATAGAAAGCCAAGGCTCGCTCATTGTCTTGCCAAACGCCCAGAAACAGATGTTCATAGCCTTTTTCTTTGGCCAAGTCTATGGATTGTTGCATGAGCATACTTGCAACCTGCGAGCCATGTGCCTTCTTGCGCACATAAATCTTTTCCAACTCCATTACCTTGCCATTTAAACCCGCTGCATTTACATTTTCTATTAACTTTATATAGCCTAAATCTTGGTTCAAACCGTAAGCAACAAAATAGATGATTGTAGTGTTTAATAAATTTTCTGCAACTTGCTTTAAGTTATAGGTTTTATCAATATATGCCTGCATATCTGCCTCTGAATTATCGTTGGCAAATGTTTCATAAAATGTGCTGCCACCAATTTCTGCAAGCAATGCATGGTGTTTCCAAATGCAGCGAACTATTTTAATGGATGGAATTGCTATCATTTAGTATCGAAAGTTAAAACTACCAATTAATCTTGCACAAACTTTAAATGTTTGAGCACGTAATTTGCTTTTTCAATTACCTCTTCAACGGACTTAGCAAGTATGCTAACATGCCCCATTTTACGCATAGGCTTGCTTTCTGCCTTGGCATATAAATGTACAAATACACCTGGCAATTTACTAATGGCATCTAAGTTTTCTAAGCGATATTCGCCACTAAAATTTTTGGCACCCAAAAGGTTTACCATGCCTGCAGCCTGCACCATTTCTGTACTTCCCAATGGTAATCCCAAAAGAATGCGCGCCAATTGTTCGTATTGTGAGGTATAGCAAGCCTCAATGGTATGGTGACCACTATTGTGTGGCCTAGGTGCTACTTCATTCACAAAAATATTGCCTGCTTTGTCCATAAATAATTCAACCGCAAACAAGCCAGGGCCATTCAAGTGGTGAATCACTTTGCGTGCAATTTCTTCGGCTTTTTCTTCTATGATACTGCCTACTCTAGCGGGCGAAATAAGCATAGTTACCAAATTCGCAGTTGGATCAAACTCCATTTCAATAGATGGATAAGATATAATATTACCCAAAGTATCTCGAGCAACTATAACAGCTAATTCTTTTTCACACTCAATAAACTCCTCTAAAACACATGGTCCATCAAAGGGAATACGCTCAGGAAAATCAATCATTTCCTGCGCATTTAAAATAGCAACGCCTTTGCCATCGTAACCACCAGTGCGGGTTTTGGCCACAATTTTTTCTGAACCTAAAAGTGGGATCAACCTATGCCATTCTTCTTTGTTATTTACAAGATAAAATTTGCCTGAAGGAATTTCATACTTGGCATAAAACTCCTTTTGCAAACCTTTATCTTGAATCATTTGCAAAATTTTAGGAGAGGGAATAATCGTTTTTCCTTCTGCCTCAAGTTTTAGCAAAGCTATCGTATTTACATGTTCAATTTCATAGGTTAGCACATCGCTAATTGCCGCCAATTCCCTAATTTTCTCCTCATTCATTAAACTACCTAAAATGAAGTTATTTGCCAAGGCAGCGCAAGGGCAATTAGCATCTGCCTCCAAAATATTAAAGTGCAAATTTAAACGTGTGCTTTCTTCAATTAACATTCGGCCAAGTTGACCACCACCTAATACGCCTATTCTTTTTTTCAGGAGATTCATTTAGGCAAAAATGAAGTTTATTATTCAATAAAAAAACTACCTTATGCATACAAACCTATAAATAAAATTCAATGGTGGTAAAATCACCAGCAGGAAGCGTAAAACTAATTAGTATAAATAAAGGTTCTAAAGTTTATTTACCTGCTATATTAGCAACTAACATGGATAGTTTATAAGAAAAAAGTTGCTGCCCAAAAGCAGGAACTTTTTTTATTTATTCAAAATTTTCTGGTAAAAAGCTTCATATATCGGAACAATCTGATGTATGTCGAATTCTTTTGCCCTTTCTAAAGCATTATATTTAAATAGCTTTAACCTAATAGGGTCTTCTAAAATATAGATAGCCTTTTCTGCCATGCTTGCTACATCGCCTACATCGCATAAAAACCCTGTTTTACCATCAATATTCAACTCCGGTATTCCGCCTGCATTACTAGAAATTACAGGCAACTCACAGGCCATTGCTTCCAAGGCGGCTAAACCGAAACTTTCAGTTTCGCTTGGCATCAAAAACAAATCACAAACCGATAATATTTCTTCTACCTGATTTTGTTTTCCTAAGAAAGTAACACTTTCACCTAAGTCCAATTCTCGGCACAATTTTTCAATGTTAATTCGCTCCGGACCATCGCCAATTAATAATAACTTGGCTGGCATTTTCTTCTTAATTTCTGCAAAAACTTTTACTACATCATCAATGCGTTTTACTTTCCTAAAATTGGAGGTATGCACTATTAACATTTCACCATTAGGTGCAATGGCCGTTTTAAAATGCCCACGATCTTGCTTGCTAAACCTATTAAAATCAATGAAGTTGGGGATAACCAATATTTCTCTGCATATATTTAATATGTTAAATGTATCTTTCTTCAATGATTCCGAAACGGTTGTTACTCCATCGCTCATATTGATACTGTACCTTACAACAGGCTCAAAACTGGCATCTTTGCCAACCAAGGTAATATCTGTGCCATGAAGTGTTGTAATAACTGGTATATGTATTCCTTCGGTTGCTAATATTTGCTTAGCTAAAATAGCAGCACTGGCATGTGGTATGGCATAATGTACGTGCAGTAAATCTAGTTTCGCAGATTTTACCACATCTACTAAATGACTCGTTAATGCTGTTTCGTATGGTGGAAAATCAAACAAAGGATAGTTACTTACATATACCTCATGGTAAAAAGTATTCTCCGTAAAAAAGTCTAATCGAGCAGGTTGCTTATAGGTTATAAAATGTACTTTGTGCCCTCTTAAAGCTATGGCTTTTCCTAATTCTGTTGCCACCACACCGCTACCACCGTAGGTTGGGTAACAAACAATTCCTATATTCATATTTAGTTTGTCTTCTTATGCTGATTTATAAAAAATCATTTTCAAAATTTCCATTGCATCAATTATATTTTAATTAATACCTACTATTTAAAACAAACATTTTTGCTTAATAGTTTTAATTTTTGGTTCGAACCTATTGTAAGTCGGTATTTAATCGGTACCTGCAAACACGGTTATTGCCTTTGTCACAAACAAATACATTTCTATTATAGTAGCAAATGCCTGTTGGGTCTATTAAATTGAATGGCCCGCTACCTCTACCATCCGAACCACTGCCACCAAATGAAACAATAATTTGTTTTTTATAATTACTATTTGCTGGCGGATTTACACCTTCAAAACCACCATTGGTAAAAATAAAAACAGAATCTTTTTCGCTATCAGTAACAAAAATATACCCACTGGCATCCGGCGCCACATAAATATCCTCAGGTTTTTTGAACCTAAAACTTTCATACAAAAACCTATCTGCTTTTGTTACATCAAAATTTAAAAATGCTGAATTTTCTCCATAGATAGTTCCTTGATCTGGATCTTCAGTTGCTACAATACTCAAAGCTCGGTATTCTAAATTCACATTTGGATCAGACAGTGCTAAAAAGAAATTTTTGGATGTACTAATGCCCGAAAGCCTTTGCGGAGGGCCCGCCAAGGTTGCAATGCCACTTATGCCTACACTCGATTTAAGGCTGCTTTGATTTGGATTCAAATTAGTGGTAAAGCCTATATTTAAACCTGATGCATCAAAAGTAAGTACGCCATTATCTGGCCTAGCAAAACCCAATTGGTCGTTTCGTGGACCCGTTCTTGAAACATACAAAGTATTGTCCCACAGAGTTGCCAATCCTGTAAATTGAACAGCTATGTCGTCAGCACCTCTGAATGAAGTGTTATTCCTACTTTCATCACAGGCATAATGTGCAAGTGTGTCAATAAATTTTGGCGTGCCTGCTGCCAATAATTCCATGTGATAAACTGCCGCAACATTGACAACTTTTGTGGCATCAGTGTAAACCCTTCCTGCTACATAAGTATGCAACCTTCTATCTTGCGTTATATCAGTTGCACCTATAATATTCAATCTGTATACCAATTCCGATTTTTGGTTATAAATCAAAAGCTCATTATCATCTATGTTATTTTCATCATTATCAACCACAATATAAATCAAATCATCGTACCCAACAAATACATCTAAAGGCTTATTTACATTGTTTATAAATGGGTATAAAGGAACATAGCTAACATTACTTGGCGCGAGGTTTGGATCAATACTACCTTGATTTAATACATCATCAACAGTATTATTTTTTTTGCTCCCAAATATAGAGCAACTCTCCATGCCTATAATACCAATAAGTAGTAGTATCCCAAAAAGAAACTTAGATTTTACCTGATACATATTGATAGTGTTAAACGGTGTATATTTCCTAGGCGTGATTTGTTGCTGAACCCATAGTCAAACCTAAAAACCCCAAAATTTCTTTGCAAACGCATGCCAAATCCTGCTGTTGGAAAGCTGTAACTTTCATCACTGCCAAATTCATAACCTGTTCTGGCAAAAAGCAAGTTGCGGTAATTATATTCTGCACCTGTTGCAAAACTTTCATTGTTATCTGTTGGGTGATTCAATTGCGCAGCCAAAGTTAATACATGGGTTGAACTATGGAAGGCATCCAATGCGCCGCCAATCCTAAAAACACTTGGAGCTGTTACCTCCGCGAAATTAGTTATGGTTTTTTCACCATTCGTTTTTAAAATAGTTACACTGCCATCAGGGGCTACATTCATTCCAAAATTATTAAATGAAACCCCAAACTTGCTATTCATCAATCCAATATTGTATGTTAATCCCAAATCAAATAGCACATTGTTTACCCGCACATCAGCAATTCCTTCATGTGCCCATTTTCCATTTATCCCAAAACTAAAATTATCAGTTAAAATTTGTGCATACGTTAGGCCAATCAAGGTGTTGCTAACATTTATATTTCTGCCTGTTCCATATGGCTGCCACTCGGTGGTTTCTTCCATAGTAGCATAATTCAATGATTGCACCTGCAAACCTAAATACTTTAATTTGCCAATATTTATTACCGCTCCAAAATAGTTAGCCGAAGAATTGGCGTAATACCTGGTGTGCGAAAGTTGAAAATTAACTTTACCTGTATCTACTTTCGTAATACCTGCAGGGTTCCAATACATGGCCGAAACATCATTGGTAATGCCCACAACTGCTCCTGCCATTGAGGTAGACCTAGCATCATTGGGTATTTTTAAAAATTGCATACCGCTACCTCCCGTACGCGAATTGCCAAAAGTCGGCAAAATTTGCGCGTTGGAAAGCACTGATAAACAAACTAATAATACAGCAAGTAGCCTTTTATACATAAGGAGGCAAATTATGTAATTTCCTTCACAAAACAGAGCGCTTACAATAATTTATTGTTAAGTTAAAATGCAGTCCATCCTTGAGCCTGCAAAGGATGCTTATTTCCACTTTTAGAAATCATATTCATCCCTTCATTTGATTCCGTTACAAAACCAATAATGCTAAAATCTGAATGGTGTTCTAATTTGCTAAAATCTTCTTGTTTAATTGTAAACAATAACTCATAATCCTCGCCACCACTCAAGGCACACATGGTAGGGTCTAAATCTAATTCACGCGCAAAGTTGTAGGTAGTTGGGTCAATTGGAATCTTTTCTTCATAAATAGTGATACCCACATTGGAGCTTTTTGCCAAATGAAAACACTCACTGGCCAAGCCATCACTTATATCCATCATGGATGTTGGATGAATGTTCAGAGTTTCCAAAATAGCAATGATGTCTTTGCGTGCCTCTGGCTTCAACTGTCGTTCAATAATGTAATCATATCCAGATAAGTCGGGCTGAACCGACGGATTATCTATATATACGCGTTTTTCGCGTTCCAAGAATTGGTAGCCGCAATAAGCTCCTCCCAAATCACCGCTTACCACCAATAACTCATTTACTTTAGCACCATTTCTAAAACTCAAATCTTCTTCTTTCGCCTCGCCAATGGCTGTAATGCTAATGGTTAAGCCTTGTTTGGCTGTACTGGTATCGCCACCAATTAAATCAACTTGGTAGTTTTTGCAAGCCATTTGAATTCCTGCATATAATTCTTCTACTGCTTCAAGTGAAAACCTGCTCGATAAAGCAATAGAAACTGTAATTTGTTTGGGTTTGGCATTCATCGCGTAGATGTCACTCAAATTTGCCACCACAGCTTTGTATCCCAAATGTTTCATGGGAAAATAACTCAAATCAAAATGAACTCCTTCCACTAACATATCCGTTGATATAACGGTTTTATATCCTGGTGTTGGACTAATAACCGCGGCATCATCTCCAACCCCGAGGTTAGTATTATTTACCAATTCAAAATTTTTAGTTAAGTGACTTATTAAGCCAAATTCACCTAATGTGCTAATTTCAGTCCTCTGTGCATTTTCAAACATCCTACAAACTTACGTCATTTTTAGGTTCAGGCAAATGTAAACCTTGCTTTTTAAGCCTAGTAAGGCAAACCCAATCTTCACTTTTAGTTTTTCTAATTAGTTATTAATAGGTTCAAACCAAATTCAATTATTTTAATAATAGTGCTAGTTGTTTAAATAAATTAGTATTTCCCTCTTGTTGATACCTAGCTAAGTTTTGTTGAAAGTTGGGTAATTCAAATAAAAACGACTCTAAGTTATCTGCATTCTTTAGGCGCTACGTGTAGAATTTGCTTGATTTATTGGTTCAATTATTTTACGATTTTTTTATGGGTAATCAAATGCCTTGTAATGTTTATATACAATAGTATTGCTGCAATAAGCACCCCCATCAATGCTTCGGCTGTAACATCTAAGATGCTATGAGCACCAAGCGCCACTATTGATACGCCAATTCCTATTGCCCGTACAAAAGGTAAATAATACAATTTTCTGAGATTCACATTTCGGGTATTGTGTAAAATGCCAAATGAAAATATCATGGCCAACAAAAATGCATTAAAAGTATGACCGCTTGGAAAGGAGTAGCCACCTTCAACTACCCAATGTTGCAATACTTGAGGATCAATATTTTTAAATAATTCTTGCTTACTAGCTGTTATCTAGGCAAAGAAAGCTATGCGTTCATCTTTGCTAAGCTGGTATAATGAATCAACCAATGCATTCATTTGCAACCGGCTCAACATTTCATGGTCTCTAAGTCGTTCTAGCTTCAACAAGGGCTTGGTAAACTTCTCATTGATGGCTGCAAATGCACCAATAATTAATGCCAGTCCAACAAATGCTTTGCCAAAAACAAACAACTTATTTTTCCGCCCAGTTTCCTGCACCGTATATAAAACGCAGGCCGCAAAAACATCAATACTTGTGCTAATAGCTCCCCCAGATTGCGTTTAATAATAAGCAATATTTGTCCACCAACTATTGCAAACCGTTGCGCTAAAACCTAAGTTGAAACTTTGAATAATTGCCCAAAGAACAATTGAACTCAATAGACCGAATAGCAGTATTTTTTGAGCCATAAATTATGTAAAAGCCTCATTTAATTGGAAACAAAATAAACTAAACCACCGGTTTAAATTGTTCAAATGCCTGCATGCAACCATTGCAGTAGTGCAAACTGCGGCAAAGTGTTGGTCCAAATGGCGTTTTCATGTCAACATTTTTGCTACCACAAAACGGACATTCAATATTCTCTAACAGCTCTTGTGTTATTTCACCATGGTGTTTTGGGGGAGGAGCTAAACCATGTTTTTTTAAGTGCTGCCTGCCACGCTCGGTGATGAGATTACTGTTCCAAGGTTTGTTAAAAGTGGTTCTTACTTCTACCTCTTTAATACCCAAATCTATTAAACAGGTATGCACCATTTTTTCCATTTCTCTAATGGCAGGGCAACCAGAAAAAGTTGGCGTCATTTCAACAAATGCCTTTTGCTGATCACCACTCAAAATTACACCGGTAATAATACCCATATCAACCATAGAAATGGTCGGAATCTCAGGATCCATGACCGTTTCTAGTGCATCCCACAATGTTTGTTCTGTAATCATATTTTTGGCTTCTTGCTACTAGCTTCTGGCTACTTGCATTTTGCGACTGTAAAAGTAATTAATTTTTGGTTTATCTCGAAGAATTCTAGTTGCTAGAGGCCAGAGGCTAGTAGCTTGTTTGTTAAAACATTAAGAGATAAAATCCAAGTAATTTTCTTGGTTAATTATTTCAAAACTTGCCTCAGGGTAAGATTTTTTAAACTCTGGAGGTATTTTGCTTATTGCTTTGCCCCATTTGTATTCATAGGCGGCCAAATGATTACCTTTTTCTTCTAATCGGTCAATCTCTTGTTTGGTATGTGTACGCCAAAAGTATTCCAACTTGTGAGTTTCTTGGTAGTGTAATTTTTTTATTCTTTCACCATTTAAATAATTCTCCCATAACTTACCCATATCTTCACGCATATTGGGTTGGTTAAAAGAATTGATAACAGCATTCCTTATGCCATTATCAAAAAAATACCATTTTTTCATTTTCGTTATTTCATTGTCCCTATTCCTGCTAAAGCCAGAAACGGAGTAAATAATGAATACCTTACTAAATAGGTCTAAATATTTTTCTACCGTATTTTTGCTAATTTGTAATTCTCTGCCAATGCCTTCCAACGAGATTTCGCTACCCACCCTAAAGGCAATTATTTGTAATAAACTAATAATTTTATCTCGCTTTTTTATTCCTTCAAAGGTCAATACATCTCTCAATAATTGGTTATTAACAATCTCTTTTAAATAGTTAATTTTATCTTCCCTGTTTTCTAAATTTAACAATTCTGGGTATCCGCCAAATACAAGTCTGTCATCTAAATTTCCCTTTATTTGTATGAGATTTTCGTATTTTGAAAATTCAATTTGTGCCAATGGATATAGATAGAGGGTTTTCATTCTTCCTACTAAAGGTTCTCCTATTTGGTTGTTTATTTCAAATGCTGATGAACCTGTTATGATTATTTTTAAATTGGCAATCGTATCAACCATTAGCTTTAGTTTTTTGCCAATGTTCGGGATTTCTTGCGCCTCGTCTATCACCAATAACTTGCAATTTCCTAGTATTCGCCTATAGTTTGCTATACTTTGATTCTCTAATAATTTGTGGGTATCAAAATCATCACCATTCAAAAACATCGATTTCTCAGTGTATTCCTTTAGGAAATTTTCAATTAATTTCGTTTTCCCAACTCGCCTAGCTCCCATGATCACTAGTACTTTCTTTGGTTTTAGGTGTTTTAAAATTAATGCTAAACAGTCTCTAGCAATTTCCATCTCTGTTGTTTTTTAAAGTACAAAGATATACTTTTTTAATTTCCGTCATCAATTTGACGCAATTAAATTGATTTCCGTCACCAAACTGACGCAATTAAATTGATTTCCGTCACCAAACTGACGCAATTCAATATTTATTTGTCATTTTAAATCACAAAAAATAGTTTAAGCTCCAATTTCAAACAAAAAAACCCGAAACTAAAAGTCCCGGGTTTTAATATATTTAAATTAATTAATAGCTAATAGCCAAAAGCCAATGGCTAACGGCTAGTCACCTCTACTCCTTAATCAACTCCAGTCAGTCGTATCTACGTTTTGGCTTACTATCTCTATCACCGCTTGGTCTATCTCCACTTGGTCTGCTATCTCCGCGGCTATCACTGCTACGTCTGTTTCCACCAAATCCGCCTTCCGAACGACCACTAGATCTTTCTCTCACTCTTCTCTCTCCGCCACCAAATGATTTTCTTTCGCCGCCTTCCGATGAACCTCCACCGTACGATCTTCTCTCACCACCCTCCGATGAACCTCCACCATACGATCTTCTTTCACCACCCTCCGATGAACCTCCACCATATGATCTTCTTCCTCCACCTTCTGATGAACCGCCATACGATCTTCTTCCACCTCTGTCGCCACCGCCACCGTATGATCTTCTTTCGCCACCACCTTCAGAACCACCTCTTCTATCACCGCTTACTTCTGCTCTCACAGTTCTATCGTTGTAGTTAGTTCCATTCAATGCTTTTAAAATTGCTGGAACATGTTCTTCTCTGGCATCTACAAAACTATAAACACCACTAACATCAACATGTAAATCTTGCCATGAAATGCTTGCAGCTGCAGCAACCCAATCCTTAAATCCACGAATATCAAATCCGTCTTTCTTTCCTAAGCTAACAAATATTCTAGTACCTCTTCCGCCTCTGCCACCAGAATCTCTGCTACCTCTGTCTCTATCACCACCGCGTTCTCCAGCGGTTAGGTTCAAGTCTGGTTCATGACTAAAATCTACAGAGAATCTGCGTAATTCTAGAGAAAGAAACTTTTGTAATAACTCTTCTTTATCAAGTGCCATCAAAGATTCAATGCCTTTCATTACATGCGCATCAAAAATGCTTGCATCAATTTCGGTATTGATAATGGTATCAGTAAATGCTACCAATTTTTTATCTCTCACATCTTGCGCACTTGGGATCAAAACTTTTTCAAATTTGATATTACTCAAACGCTCAATGTCTTTTAATCTGCCACCTTCACGCATATTTAATAGCGTAAACGAAACACCTAAATTACCAGCTCTACCTGTTCTACCACTTCTATGTGTGTAGTTTTCAATATCATCTGGCAAATGGTAATGTATTACATGCGTTAAGCCCGAAACGTCAATTCCCCTTGCAGCAACATCCGTTGCCAACAAAATCTTAACCGCATGGTGACGGAATCTACCCATTACTTTTTCGCGCTGCCCTTGGCTCAAATCGCCATGTAAACAATCTGCGTTGTAACCATCTTTTATTAATTTATCGCTAATATCTTGTGTCTCCAATCTAGTAGTACAAAATATAATGCAATAAAGGTTGTCTGAGTTATAATCTACAAAACGTTTCAAAGCAGCATACTTGTCTTTTGCATGCACTGTTGAATACTGATGGGTAATATTTACATTACCAGAATTTGATTTACCTACACTAATTTCAACTGCATCTTTCATGTAACGGTTGGCAATATTGCGTATAGATTTAGGCATGGTAGCACTAAACAAACAAACACGTTTTTCTTCAGGTGTATGACCCAAGATGTATTCTACATCTTCTTCAAAACCCATGTTCAACATTTCGTCTGCTTCATCTAATACCACAAAATTTACATTGTTGATATTGACGGCTTTACGCTTCATTAAATCCATTAACCTACCTGGAGTAGCTACCACAATGTGGGCTCCACGTCTAATGTCTCTAATTTGGCCTTCAATACTGGCTCCACCGTAAACTGCCACCACGTTAATACCGGGTTTATGTTTACTGTAACCAGCTAAATCGCGAGAAATCTGCATGCAGAGTTCGCGGGTTGGACAAATAACCAATGATTGGATGTGCTTGGCAGAAGGGTCAAGCAACTGCAAAATAGGCAGGCCAAATGCTGCTGTTTTACCGGTGCCCGTCTGGGCTAATCCTAAAATGTCGCGTCCGGTTTCTAAAAATACAGGAATCGTCTGCTCCTGTATAGGCGTTGGGTTCTCATAACCCAGTTCTTGAATCGCATTCAAGAGGGACTGCTCTACGCCTAGTTCACTAAAATTTTTCAAAGTACTTTATTAAAATTGAGCCGCAAAGGTACGATTAATAATTGGATTCTAAGCTAAAGTGCTGAATTATTGTTGGTTTTGAAATAATGGCTACTAGCTTTTAGCCTCTGGCTTCTGGCATTTTTTGTAGCGCTCATCAGCTATTTGCACATTTTATAAAAATTTCGGTTTGAACCAAAAAATGACAGGATTTAATTATTTCTAGGAAAAGGAGACGCGATAAATCGACGTCTCTACGGGTTATTAACCCATTTAATATAATATAAATTACAAAACCTGCGACTTGCGACCTGCCGGAAAAGGAGACGCGATAAATCGACGTCTCTACGGGTTATTAACCCGTTTAATATAATATAAATTACAAAACCTGCGACTCGCGACTAAAAGAATGCTTGCCTAAGGGCAAAAAAAACTTGCAACATCAAACATAAGCCCTATATTTGCACCACTTATCCAGAAAGACGGAGGGAATAGGCCCTATGATGTCTTGGCAAGTTCGTTAGCTCAC
>CANKQY010000026.1 GCA_947485745.1 Bacteroidota bacterium | reverse complement strand
TTTTGCACTCCTTAGAAATAAGCGAAAGCCTTATTTTAAGGAACAATTCACTCCAGTTTAGGCAAAAGTGTAACGGTGCGGTAGCTCAGTTGGTAGAGCAAAAGACTGAAAATCTTTGTGTCGGGGGTTCGAAACCCTCCCACACCACATGAAAGACCAAAGGCTCAAGCTCTGCTTGGGCCTTTTTCATTTAACGCAGCGAACCAAGCTATGCTTGAGTGAGAGGCGTTAAATGAAAAAGCCAACACGCTAGTGTTGGACTTTGGTATGGCTGCATTGGCCAGAGGGTTCATGCCTCAAGCATAAACCCTCCCACACCACATGAAAGACCAAAGGCTCAAGCTCTGCTTGGGCCTTTGGTCTTTATAAATCATTAGCAAACGCATTCTTTTTTACCTAAAAAGTTTGGGGTGTCCTTTACATTACTTAAGATTCTCATAAAATCTAAATTTTAATGTTTTAAAAAATATAACGACAAATGTGTATGAAGGAGCAAAACTGTTTGGATAGCTTAATTTGAACCTAAAGAATCGTTTATTTCACAGAAAATGCCCTCACTTCTTGAATTATTATCGCTCTTTTCTAGGAAAATTTGTTTTTTTATTAAATAAATTAAGATGCATAAGTTATTATATATCTATTATTTACAATTTTTTGTAGTACTTATGACGTATGGGTATTATAAAGTGAAGTATTCATTGTGGGGGAGGGCATTCAACCAACACGAATATTTTTCTCAATTTAGCTTGATAATTAGCAGAGCACAAATGTTTACGTACTATTAGCAAATCTTATGACCAATTAATTATGTCAATACTAAAGTTCCAAATAACCTCATTACTTGCCTTTCACTCTTCCTTAATTTAAACAAATCATTTCATTATAAATTTTGAAAAAACAATAACTAATATGAAAGTAATCGTTACAATGCTATTTGTGATACTTCTTTGCGGTTTGGGCCACGAAAAGGCCTTTGCACAAAGTGGTCCAAAACCCGGTAAACTCGCCGATACGACTAAACTTACCGAATTAGTGGTAGTAGGTTATGGATCAAGAAAAGTTACCAAAATCTCCGGCGCTATTTCAACCGTAAAAGGTGCCGATATTGAAAAGCTACAACCTATTAGGCTTGAAGATGCACTTCAAGGCAGGGCTTCTGGTGTTTCTATTATTAATAGCGGAAGTCCGGGCGCTAAACCTACCGTTTTTGTAAGAGGCATTCCTTCCTTCACAGGAACAGATCCATTAGTTATTATTGACGGGGTGCCACAAACCTTAACAGATTTAAACGCTATAAACGGATCCGACATTGAATCGATGAGTGTTTTAAAAGATGCAGCATCCACTGCTATTTATGGAGTAAAGGGCGGAAATGGAGTAATTGTAGTTACAACCAAATCGGGCAAAAAAAGCCAAAAGGTAGACATTACTTACAATGCCTATTATGGCATTCAAGAAGTGGTAAATATGGTGGGCGTTTTAAACGCTACTGAATATGGTGCCATAGTAAATGAGGGTAGCCGCCTTGCCGGTGGAGATATTATTTTTAGCGATTTAAGCAAGCTTGGCAAAGGTACAAATTGGCAGAACGAAGTTTTTAAAAAGGCTCCCATTCAATCACATAATTTTACCGCAAGAGGTGGAAGCGATAAAATGACCTATTTCCTTTCAGCTGGCGCTTTACAGCAAGGTGGTATTGTTGGAGGAATGGATAAATCGAACTTTACCAGAGGAAACATGACCGCAAATTTAAGCTTCGACTTAACGCGTAAATTAAAATTTATTATGAATACCACAGGCGTGGTGCTTAATAGCAGAGGCGTTCAAGAAAACTCATTTAACAGCGTTTTAGGTAGTGCTATCAATTTCGACCCTACCGTTTCTGTAGCCAATACCAATCCAAACACCGTTGGTAAATATGGATATAGCAACCTCTTATTGTCTGAAATTTACAATCCACTTACCAAACTAGATAATACCTACAACGAAAACAAGGGGACTAAAATTTATGGAAAATTTGAGTTCCAATACGATGTTTGGGATAACCTTAAATTGAGCACTCGTTTTGGCTATACCAAATACGATAATTATGCTAAATCATTTACCCCATTGGTCTTTTATGGCCCAATGAATGTAGACAATACCATGAATGCCGATGGTTCAACCGTGACAGGAAAACATAACCAAGTATTTCAAGACAAATCAGGTAACTTTAATTATACTTGGGAAAGTTTTGCCAACTATAATTTTAAACTTAAAGAGGTACATGATTTTGAAACCGTACTGGGCTTTGCAATGGCAAAAAACTATGGCAATGCAATGGGTGTTTCTCGTCAAGATGTTCCATTTAACTCATGGGAATTTGCTGATTTTACGGCTGCCACAGGAACCAATACCGCTACAAACCCTAGCGCCATTACAGGCTATTATTACCAGTACTTCAGAAGAAACCTTTCTTCATTTGCAAGGGTAAATTACGATTACAAAGAAAAATACCTAGCATCCTTTACCTTAAGAAGAGATGGCTCTTATGCCTTTGGAATTGACAATAAATTCGCTAACTTTTATTCCGGCTCTTTAGGCTGGGTAGTATCTCAAGAAGAATTTTTTAAATCAAAATTCATCAATAACCTTAAAGTTAGAGGAAGCTATGGCGCAATTGGAAATGAAAATGTAAATCCACAATATGTAGAAATAGTTACAGGTGGTCCAAGTTACGGACCTACCGGAAATAGCAATGGATATAACTATGGAAATGTGTTCTACCCAGGCTCAACAGTGGCCTCAGCTGCTAACAACGGACTTAGATGGGAAAGACAAATTCAATCTAATTTTGGTTTCGATATGATTTTCCACAAGTACAAGTTTTCTTTGAGCGCTGATGTTTTCGCCAAGAAAGTAGATGGTTTGTTGTTTACACCTTCTGCTTCTTTATACTTAGGCACTGTGCCTATTCCTACCGACAATATTGGATCAACTACAACTACTGGCTTTGATTTAACTTTTGCTTATTACGAAACCATCTTGAAAAAAGTAAAAATTGGTAATACCATTACCTTAACTACAACAAAAAACGAGGTAACAGAAACCAATACAGATGGAACAGCTAAGATTTATGGTGGCTACTATTTTAATGGCCAATCACAAAGTGTAACGGTATTTGAAAAAGGCTTTTCTCCAGGATATTTTTATGGATATAAAACGGATGGCTTATTTCAAAATGAACAAGAAATTGCTGCTTGGGCTTCACAACCTGGCGCAAAACCTGGCGACATTAAATTTGTGGATGTTAATAAGGATGGCGTTATAAATGATAAAGATAAAACAGATATTGGTAACCCATTCCCCTTGTTTACCCTCGGCTGGAACCTAACTGTAGAATACAAAAAGTTTGATTTTGTAGCCTTCACTTACGTTTCTTATGGAAACGATATATATAGAGCATATGAAAGAAATGCAAACTATACGAATAAAGACAGAATAATATTGGAAAGGTGGACCGGCGAAGGAAGCACAAATAGCGCTCAAAATCCTCGATACTCTTTCAAAGACGAAAACAATAATAGCAGGGTTTCGGACAGATACGTTGAGGATGGTTCATTTATCAAATTGAAAAACATCCAAATTGGATACACGCTAGATAATTTTACACCCAAAATCAAACTATCTAAAGTGCGCTTGTATGTGCAAGTTAAAAACGCCTTTGTTCTTACTCGCTATTCAGGATTTGATCCAGAAATTGCCGGAGGCGTTTTGGACAGTGGCATAGACAGAGGTGCTTACCCGCAAGCAAGAACATACGCAATTGGTTTAGATGTTAAATTTTAATAAAGCACAGATTATGAAAATAAATAAACTATTTATAAAAGCAATCTTTTCAACAGCACTTGTTCTTACAATTGCATCATGTAAAAAATGGGTCGACTATAACCCCCATGAAGATTTTAAACAAACAGAACTAGATTACCTAAAATCTGAAGGCGACTATCGCACCATGGTGGTGAGTATTTACACTCCCTTACAATGGCTAAACCAAGCCACCGTAGTAGGTGAAATTGCCTCGGACAATGCCGTTTCTGGAGGAGAAAGTGCGTCCGACGTTCTTTCACTTCAACAAATAGACGACATGAACCACAATGCAAATAATTCTACACTTACCGAACTTTGGCAAGCTGCATATGAAGGTATTAATAGAGCCAACTATTTGCATCAGTATAAACAAGTAAATCCAGAAGGACAAACGGTAAGCTTTGCTGGTAAAGAGGCTTTATATGGAGAAGTATATTTCCTTAGAGCATACTACTATTTTCATTTGGTAAAGTTCTTTGGTGATGTTCCTCTTTTTGTGGATTCTAGATTAGGATTAACCCAATCTAAAACCTTAAAAAGATCTGAAAGGGCAAAGGTATATGCACAAATTGAAAGTGATTTATTGGCTGCTATTGGGGTTTTGCCAAGTGTGCAATTGGAAAAAGGTAGAGTTACAAAATATGCTGCACAAGCCTTGCTAGGAAAGGTTTACTTATATCAACAAAAATATACAGAAGCAGCTAGTATGCTAGAAAATGTAGTAAACTCAGGTGTTTTTACACTAAACTCTGATTACGGGAAAATCTTTTTGAGTCAAAATGAAAATGGGTCTGAATCAGTTTTCGAAATTCAATACTCAAATGCTTCTCCTTATTACAATTGGAATGCTGTAACTCGTGGACAAGGAAATTATGCTGCACAACAATGTGGTGTAAGGGGTTTAAATGGTAGCGATTCAATGCCCTATGCAGCAGGTTGGAGCACCAATTTACCTACCACAGATTTAGCGAGTATTTTTGAAAATGGTGACCAAAGAAAACAAGTAACCATTTTAGATATTGAAGCATACAAAAAAGCACATCCAACATACAATATCAGCTACCAAGTAGCACCCTATAAAAATACCGGTTTATACAACCAAAAATACCTTCCAAGAAAAGGAGAAACTTCTGGTCAAATAGAACTGAACTATGGCAATAATTACAGAATAATTCGATACGCCGATGTGTTGCTAATGGCTGCCGAAGCAATCGTGGGAAGTGGTGGAAGTGAAATGAAGGCACAAGACTATTTAAACCAAGTGCGTCAAAGAGCGTTTGGCAATAATAGCCACAATATTACTGCAACTGGAAATGCCTTATATCTGGCTATAATAAACGAAAGAAGGCTAGAACTAGCTATGGAAGGCGACCGCTTTTTTGATTTGGTTCGAACCGGCCTAGCAGAAACAAAAATTGCTGGATTTGTAAAAGGAAAAAACGAAGTCTTTCCAATTCCAATGATGGAAATTAATGTTTCGGGTTTAACTCAAAATTCAGGTTATTAATCGCATAAAAATACTTTACAATGAAAACCTTAAAATATATTTGCTTTTTTTCGGCCCTTGTAGCCATGATCTATGGCTGCAAAAAGAAAGATAATTCAGACCTCTCCTTTATAGAGAATGCACCTGCCCCTGCTAAACTTGGGATGTTATTCGATATTATACAAGACAATTCAGGAAAAGTTAGCATTCTACCAACCGGACAAGGCGTTAGCTCCTACGAAATTGTTTTTGGTGATACCTCAACTGTGCCTGCAAAAGTAGGCCCTGGAAATTCAACTTCTCACATTTATGCAGAAGGCGATTACAATGTAACTCTCAGGGCTTATGGGCCTTCAGGTAAATCAACTGAATTTGTAAAGCCTCTCACCGTTGCGTTCAGAGCTCCCGAAGCATTGGAACTAACTACGTCTATGGATCCTGAAAATAATTTTAAAATATTGGTTACAGCAAAGGCATTATATGAAACCAGTTTTAAATTGTATTTTGGAGAAGATTCAACTGAAACTCCTGTTACGTTTAACGAAGGTGATACAGCCAAATATACCTACAAAAAAATAGGTTCATACAAACTAAAATTAATTGCCCAAAGTGGGGGTGTAGCTATTACCCAAATAATTAAAAATGTACTTATTGAAGATCCTATTCTTTTACCCTTAAACTTTGAATCTCCTACACTTAAATACACCTTCACAAATTTTGATGGAGGAGCGGTAACTGTTATTGATAACCCTAATTCAATAGGAATCAATACAAGCGCCAAAGTTGGGCAAATGGTTAAAAATGCAGGGCAAACCTGGGGTGGTAGTTTTATCAATTTAAGCAAGCCTATTAACTTCTCTAATTCAAAAATATTTGGAATGAAAGTTTATTCACCTCGCATAGGTGCAAAGGTTTTACTTAAGGTAGAAAACAGCGCCAATTCAAGTGAAAATTATGAGAAAGAAGTAAGCAGCACCGTAGCCAATGGTTGGGAAGATTTAATTTTTGACTATAGCGCTGTTGATGTTACAAAAAGCTTTAACCGAATTGTAATCATATTTGATAATGGAACCATGGGAAATGGTAGCCCCAATTTCACCTTTTTGTTTGATGACATTAGATTGGTTCAGCCAACTGCTCCTCAGTTGCCTTTAAACTTTGAATCGGCCATTACAAACTATACGTTTACTGGTTTTGATGGTGGAGTGGTTACCACAGAAAACAACGCAAACTCGGGTGGAATAAACACCTCTGCAAAGGTTGGAAAAATGGTTAAAGGAACAGGACAAACCTGGGGAGGTAGTTTTATTGCGTTAGCGAGCCCTATTAATTTTACCAGCACCAAAACATTTAAAATGAAAGTGTATTCACCAAAGATTGGCGCCAAAGTTTTATTGAAAGTAGAGAACCTTTCCGATGGAAATATTTCTTATGAAAAGGAAGTGGTTACCACAACTGCAAATGCCTGGGAACAACTTACTTTCGATTACTCAGGTATCACGGTTTCGAATAGCTACCAAAAAATAGTTCTCATTTTTGAAAATGGAACCATGGGCGATGGCTCTTCAAATTTCACCTATTATTTCGACGATATTGAACTCAATTAATCAACAGTATGAACACGATATATCCAATTAAAAAACTCTCTATAGCCTTTCTTATTTGCGTATCTATTTTTAGTGCTTGTAAAAAGGATAAATACACGTTTGGAGATATAAAAGCTCCCGAAAACCTGAGTATAAATATTAGTATTGATGGAGCTGATACTAGTAAACCTGCCGGTAGCGGATCTGGAAAAATAACCATTACCGTTGCTGCTACAAACGCAATATCCTATTTTGTTGATTTTGGCGATGGCGTAACCAAAGAGCTTTCTGGTGCACCAACCGTTTATAAATACAAAACACCAGGAACAAAAACCTACCAAATAAAAGTAAATGCTATTGGAACGGGAGGCCTTACTACCACCGCTGTAACCAGTGCCACTGTGTTTGTAGCGTTTGAAATTCCTACTAACATATTGCAGTTTTTAACCAATGGAAGTTCTAGAACTTGGGTAACCGCAAAAGAAGAACCTGGGCATTTTGGTGTAGGACCAAAAATTGGATTTTCACCAGATTGGTATTCCGCTCCGCCAAATGGAAGAGATGCCTGCGCGTATGATGATGAAATTACCTTCTCTAAAGATGCTCAAAACGATGTATCTATGGTCATTAATAGCAAAGGAGAATTTTTCTCAATTGAAGCTGCTACAGCCTACTATGGCTTCTCTGGAAAAGATGGTTGTTATGCCATAAATTCTGGTGGCAAAAAGAGCCTAGCATTCATGGATGCATCATCAGGCTCTACACCAGATGTTTCAACCGGCATTCAATTTATAGTTCCCGGAAATGGCATCATTAATTTTGGAACAGGTGGAACCGATTATGAAATTCTCTCGATTAGCAATAATCTCATACATTTGAGAAGTATTGGAGTTGACGGAAATGCTTGGTATATGAAGCTTACTCCTAAGCCTTAATTTTTATGAATAAACTGCTATTTGCTCTTTTTACACTTCTACTCTTTTCTTGTTCTAAGGCCGAAACTAAGGCTGTATTAGCTGCTCCTTCTTTCCTAACTATAAGTGCAACTGTTTATAATGACAGTAGCGGAAATGCGCAGTTTGAGGTGAACGCTACAAACGCAACCAATTATGAATTAGATTTTGGAGATGGCGTTTTTAAATCAACCACAGAAAATAAACTTTTGTATAAGTATAGTAAATCGGGCAAATATCAAGTTACCGTTCTTGCCAAAAACAATGCTGGATTTGTGTCTAAAACCATTAATATAACTGTAACCATTAAATTAGTTCCATATTGGTCGGATGAGTTTGGATACACAGGCTTACCTGATGCCAGCAAATGGGGTTACGACATCGGAACTGGTGACAATGGTTGGGGAAATGCAGAACAGCAATATTATACCAATCGCAGTGACAATGCGTTTGTTTCAAACGGAACTCTCAAAATTATTACTAAAGCCGAAGTTTTTGGAGGGAAATCATATACCTCGGCACGCCTGCTTACAAAAGATAAATTTGCCTTTCAATATGGAAAAGTAGAGGTAAGAGCCAAACTACCAATTGGCATTGGAACATGGCCAGCAATTTGGATGTTGGGAAGCAATATAGGCAGTGTGGGATGGCCCGCTTGCGGTGAAATAGACATCATGGAACACAGAGGAATTGAATTAAATAAAATCTTTCATACACTCCATTATCCCGGTCATTCTGGTAGCAATGGAACGGGTGGTACTTTTATAATTCCATTCGTTACCAGTGAGTTTCATGTATATGCTATCGAATGGAATGCTAGCTCCATTCAGTTTTTTGTAGATGGTGCTAGTCAATATACCTTTCCAAATAATTCCAATATTCCGTTTAATCACGATTTCTTTATAATCCTCAACACCGCCATAGGTGGTTATTTTGGCGGAACCATAGACCCCGCTTTCACTACCTCAACCATGGAAATAGATTATGTACGGGTTTACAAGTAGTTAGTTAAGGTCCGTAAAATTGTCAAATAATTTATCGTAAAAACATACCTTAGCGTTAATTTCATAGATTAATTAGTAAGTGCGCCATCTAAAAGTTGCCAATAGCCCTTAAACTGAATTAATTTTTCAGGAAGCGTTTATAGCACACACTGCCATCTTCCCTGGTTATACCTAGTAAATATAATCCTGTTTTCAATTCTTGAATTGCTAACTCATTTCTTCTTCCTGTTTCAATATTTTGATGCATTATTTCCAATCCACTTAAATTATAAACTTTTACCGATAGCAACTCGTTTCTATCAGTACTAATGGTTAACTTATCTGTTGCAGGATTTGGGAATATAACAATGGGCATAGCACTTAATTCAACATTTCCGGTTGTGCTAACTAAGGTGAAAGATAATTTACCTAAATTAAAACCTGCTTCATCAAAATTAAGCTTCAAAATATGATTGCCTGCTGGCAATACTATACTATCTATTTGCTTAGTAGCATATACTTTCCAATTATTTGAGGTACTATTTACCCTAATATTTGAAACAATATTTATTGTATCAATGGCAATACTAAACGGCCCACCACCAACAGCTAAGCCCGAACTGTACCTAAAATTCAATCTATAAATGCCGGATTTTTCAATAAACACTGAATAACTCAGCCACTCTCCTTTTTCAATAAACTCTACTATATTACCTTCACTTCCAAACAAGCCTGCATCCACATATTCTGGACTCCTAAAATTACCTACTTGATTGGTTATAGAGTTATCAAAATAAGATATGCCCTGCCCTATTCCACCCTCATAATAATCATAATTACCCGCCTCTACACTTTGAGTGGGAATGGATACTGTTTTGTTTAAATAAGGCAGCTGCGACCCAACTATTACTTCCTCCACATTACTAAACGAATAACCAGTATCGGCATATGCTTTCACATAAAAACGATGGATGCCAACATTCAATGAAGGCGTAATTATTTGAAAAGGGGCTTTGGTAATTGTTCTCAACAAAGTAAGTCCATCATAAAACTCAACCTTATTGGCTGCACCCTTTAATATTGCTGCATTTAAATAGCCACTTTCTTGTGCCTTCAACTTTTTTTGCAAGGCCGTAATTCTTGCACTGATAGTTACCTCTCTATTAGTTCCCAACATACCTGGCAAAACAGTTAAGGTAAAACCATCTGAAAAATTGACTATTAATGGCATACTTCCATAATTTTTTGCCACGTACGTTTTTACGCCTTTCTTGTTAAACACCGCAGCTATTGGGTAGTTTGCCGTTACCGAAGCATCTGGATAACCTATACTATTAAACGTATGTAACCAATGATATGTTTGTGCATCGCTGCATCCGCCTTTAGGTTTATAATTGGTATAATTATTATATGATTTGATGGCAGTTTCTGGATCTATCATGGCCAAATAGCTCCAATATATTTCAAACCACAGGTTATCATTTGGGGTATTTGTGCTTACTCCTGTTTTAAGCTTCATGTCGTTCCAAAGTGCGCGCACATAACTGGTATCATGCGCCAAATAAAAGGAAGAGCCTGTTAATGGAAATAATTCAATGCCATACATGGCCGCAATATCATTGGTCCAAAAAGTTCCCCTATCATAACCGTTGTTCCAAACCCTAGAGCACATTATCTGAGAATAATTTGAAGAAAAATTCCTCTTGCTCTTATTAAAATAATACTCATCAATAGCTGTTTGCTCTGTTGTATAAAGATAGATGCCCAAATCTCTTATGGCAATATTCCCTATTATTTGACCCCATTGAATCAATGCTGCATTAAAATTCATTGCCTCTGATGATGACTCTTGGTTATTGCCATGAGGTTCATTGTTGAGCAACCCAGAGGCAAAACTATGCCCAGCATACGGACTAAAATTTCTCAAATACGGAAACATAATGTCTGACCTATCCCAATTAGCTGCATCCCTAATCATCATGGTAACCATTGGCCCCCAGCTAGCGGCCCAGCCTGGCTCAAACTCTTCAATTGCCGCAGCAGTAAGTATAAAATTACCATAATGAAAATGATGGTCGTTTATATTTGCATCCGCAGAATATCCTGCAGGAAAACCTATCAATGTAGTCCAAGGAACATTATAATAAAACAAAAAAGCATTCTCACCATTTTCTACTTTCAACCAATCTTCCAATCGTTCTTTTACCGTTGCAACAATTTTATCCTTGGTTTCAAAATTGCCTGTTTGTGCAGCAATTCTAGCAACTTGCATCAACCTGTTCATGGCCAATCCCTCGTTATACGAATCAGTCCAAGTATCTAATGCAGGATTTTTAAACAATTCAATTTTTGATTGCAACGCGCTTGGGTCAAAGCCACTACTATATTTTGCTAAATTTGGCAAAGTAGGTAATACGCCATTGAATTTATTTTCAACAACAAAGCCATTACCTGCCAACATTTTTAGCGCTCCTCTCGCACTTTGATAGCTCAAAGTTCCTGGCTTTGGTGAATTAAAACTAAGGTGAGCCCATTGGTGCGGCAACAAACCCAAAAGCGCTTCTGTTGATAGCCCTTCCTTCACCTCTGTGGTTAAGTTAAAGGTGGTTTGAACCAATGCTGTTTCTTGGTTATAATTATAACTAGCAGTGCTATTCATTGGAAATACATAAGCGTATTGCTTAAATAAATTTGCTGTGCTTTGAGCTGCTGCTCCTTGAGGCAACATGGCCGCAGAAAAATAATTTTTACCTGCTAATGAAGATGTATAGGTATTCCCCACTTTGGTCCAAATAGCCCCAACAGGACCGTAAACCGCAAAATTTGAAGCACTCAATGAGTTGGTAATTAGCAGCATTTCATTTTGAATACTAACCGTACCTATGTTAACCGTAATACTCGCCTCATTATTGCTGGCCTTCGTAAAATACACAAAAGGCATCCCTGTTCCCATAGTGGCTTGCAATAGCTGGGTTCCATTATTCCAAGCGGTTTGAACCAACCAATCTGAGTGGTTAGAAACTGTTGGATAAGTTACATTTAAGCCCGTTAATCCAACAATAATTGGTTGCTCTGGTCCCATAGGTTGCCTCGAATCCAATGCGCCATTTCCTAAAAAAGTATAACTAACAACCAAACCCGTTGAAATTGCTTTCATAGACAACGGATAGTTATACAGGTTTGCATTATTGCTACTCAACAAACCTGTCCACCAATCATTGGTAGGAATGGCTTTGCTTGCTGCCAAGCCAGAAACTCTAGGTGTTCCAGCTGGCTTATTGTTTCTTCCAGCTGCATCTGCTGGCGGTAATTGTGTGGTATAGCTCCCAGATCCAACTGGAACAACCTGACCAGATACCTTTAAGCAAATAATTAAAAAATATACAGCTAATAGAAATATTCTTTGTGATTTAACTTTCAAACCCATCACTTTTATTTAATACACAAAGAAAGCAATTTCAAGCTCAAATAGCCGAGGTAATATAGTTTGTAGTAGTGTTGTAGTAGCCATACTAGCAAATATAAAATTTACTCGAAATGCAAGCTGCCATGCACTTAAACGAAAAGTTTGGCTATACCAAGCTCAATAAAAATTTCATCAGCCTATTTTGCATTCTCATAAGACTGCACCTCATCATGAAAAAACTCTAAACTCACACCTGCCTGTTGCAACATGAGCTCACTCTCTCCTCCTGCATGATATTTGCGCTCACAAACCACCCTTTTGATACCACAATTGATAATTAACATGGCACAAACTCGGCAAGGTGTCATGCGGCAATAAAGCGTTGATCCATCCAATGAAACCCCATTTTTTGCAGCCTGGCAAATGGCATTCTGCTCAGCATGAACCGTACGCACACAATGCTCAGTAATACTATCATCTTCATGAATCATTTTCTTCATTTGATGTCCAACCTCATCACAATGTGGCAAACCTATTGGCGAGCCTACATAACCTGTAACCAATAATTGGTTTTCTCTTGCAATTACACATCCACTCCTGCCTCTGCCACAAGTTGCGCGTTTGCTAATGGCTTCCATTACCTCCATAAAATATGCATCCCAACTCGGACGAATATATTTAGTTTCTATTGCTTGGCTCATCTTTTATTATTTGATCTAGTTGTTGATACAATTCTTCAAAGGTTCCGTTATTGGCAAAATGATAATCTGCCTGACTCATGCAGGCATTTAAATTTTGCTTATTCGGATCAGTCGAATTCATTTCTCTTTCTTCATTTGCAGCAAATGTTTCAAAAGAAATGTGATCTGTTTCAGATCCTCTCAGCAAAATGCGTTCATACCTTATGCGCCTATCGGTGTCGACCGATAGTAATTTGAAGCCCCCTTTTGCCTTCAAAGCACTCACTTCACCAAATGTTCTAATGCTTTCAATAATACAATTTGCACCGCTTTTTTCTGCCTCTTTAAAAAGCTCCTCAGCAATAAAACTTGGACTGTTGTTTGCCCTTAACTCATTGGCAGTATGGGTTAAGCTATCGCGGTTAACCTCTTGGCCTTTTGCCTTTATGATACCAATAAGGTAACCTCGCACAGAGAAATGAGTAAATCCATGTTTAGCCACCAAATAATCTACAATGGTTCCTTTGCCTGCGCCTAGTGTGCCCGTTATACCAATGATTTTCAAAATATTGTTTTTTGGTGAAAATAAATAAATTTACTAAAAATCAAAAATATCAGTCTAGTATAAAACAAATTATACCCAACTTACGCCTAATTATATTTTCCAGTTGCCAGTAATTTGCGCATTTTAAGCACAGTTTCAAATGGCGCTTTATCAATAAACAAATTAATTAACCAAGCAGGCACCTCGCCACCTGGATTAATCACAACTTGGTATTCTCCAATCATACTTTTATCCGAAGTTGGTTGAAGGGTCCACGTAGCTTTTAAAATTGTAATTCGCACATATTCACTCTTTAATGGATATAAATGACCAATAGCCTTGGTTTCAAAAACAGTGGTTTTATTGGCTTGATTCGAATAAGTATTTTGCTGAAAATAGCCGTCTCTGTCTTTCAAAGGCCAAGGCATATTTACTTGTTGGTAATAGATTTGCTCCTGCTTACTTTTTGCCCGAACCAATTCCACATGCTCGCATGAAAACAAGTATTTTGGTTGTGATGCAACATCCAGTAACAAAGCCACAAAAGATTGCGCGCTGGCATCAAAATTTGCTATAATTTTAAGCTCTTTGATATCGTAACCTTTTACCGTTCTGGTATAAACTTTAATTTGCTGTTCATTCCTAACTTCCTTCCAATCACTTTGCGCATAGTTTGGTTCGAACCAAAAACAAAAAAGTAACAAAATAAAACTGCGATGATTGTAGAAAAACATTAAAAATTTATTAGCTAATTAAACTGCAATGATGCGTTAAATACAACAATAATCAAAACTGAAAGAATGCATTTTATAAAAGGTTAACAACTGTTAATCTTTTAAATATGATAGCTTTATAGGTAGAGTGATTAATTAATTACCTTTGTAGGAAAGGGTAGCACTTGTGCAATAACCTGTACCTATAAATTTAATGCTTCAAGATAATTTCAACCGTGTTCATGATTACCTGAGAATCTCACTCACCGATGTGTGTAATTTCAGGTGTCAATATTGCATTCCAAATGAAGATGCACAGTTTATGCCAAGCAGCAACCTTATGCAATTGGAAGAAATTGTTAGCATAGCCAGCCAATTTGTAAGCCTTGGAATCAAAAAAATTAGACTTACTGGAGGCGAACCTTTGGCAAGAAAAGATGCAGCCGAAATAATCCAAGCATTATCAAAACTACCTGTAAAACTTACCCTCACCACAAATGGCTCGCGGGTACATGAATATTTGGAGATTTTTAAAGCCGCAAAAATGCGTTCCATTAATGTGAGTTTAGACACATTAGTTGCCACAAAATTTCACCAAATAACAAGGCGTAACCAATTCACCCAGGTGCTCAATAACATAAATCTGCTCATAAACGAAGGATTCCATGTCAAAGTAAATATGGTGGTAATGCGTAGCTTTAATGAAAATGAAATACTCAACTTCATAGATTGGACCAAAGACTTGCCTATACATGTTAGGTTCATAGAATTTATGCCATTTGAAGGGAACCAATGGGACAATGAAAAAGTGTTCACCTTTCAAGAGATTTTAACACTTGCCTCATCAAAATACCAATACACAAAACTCAGGGAAGAGCCAAACGAAACAGCTAAAAGCTTTCAAGTAAATGGCTACCAAGGCACTTTTGCGGTGATTAGCACCATGACAGCTCCCTTTTGCCACAATTGCAATCGCTTGCGCCTAACAGCTGACGGTAAAATGAAAAATTGCCTATTCTCAAAAGGCGAAATTGATTTACTCAACGCTCATAGAGCTGGAGAAAAAATTTTACCTCTCATTCAACAAAGTCTATCAAACAAAGCAAAAGCCCTAGGAGGCCAATTTGAAGGCGATTACCAGCAAATAGACCCACATACAATATCTAACAGGAGTATGATTAAAATTGGCGGTTAAAAGGCCTAAAAAGCACTAAGTAGCAGTTAAACTATTTCCGCCATCAAATCAAAAATCTTTCACAAAAAAAGGCCCTATCAGCTAACTGATAGGGCCTTTCTCGTATTTGAATACTGACTAGTTTGTTTTCTGAACTTTGAAGCTCTTCAACTCACCATTCATATTTACTTGTACCAAGTACATGCCATTTGAAAGATTAGCCAAATTATCAATAGAAATATATTGGTTTCCTTTGATTACTTCTTTCTCAGTAGTATAGATGGTACGTCCCATTAAATCTTTAACTTCAATTGAAACCTTAGTGTCTTGTAATGAACTTACAAAAATACCAGCTCCATTGTTGAATGGATTTGGATAAAGTGTGATATCATCATTTTCTGTAGCTGTTAATATAACCACTTTGCTATATTCAAAATTGCCATCTCTGTCAATTTGCTTCAAGCGGTAGTATACATCACCGTTGCTATTCAATGAAAGCACGTTAGCATCAGCAAAAGAATAGGTTTGAACCGATGCCGAGTTACCAGCTCCTTTTACAAATCCAACCACCTCAAACTCATTACCATTAAATGAACGCTCTACTTCAAATCCTTTGTTATTCACTTCAGATCCAGTAGCCCAATCAATAACTGCATCTTTACCGCTTACAGAAGCTGATAACGACAACCAAGTTACTGGTAAAGTTCCGTTTGATCCAACTCCCATTGGATTTAAAGTAGTTATACCTGCAATGGTTCTAGTGTAAGGATCTGTACCTGCTGCTGCACCTGCTGCAAAACCACTCCAGCCAGTTGCCAAATATCTAGCTACATAAGACGATCCTCGGGTAAATCCGCTTAATTCTTGTGAGCCATTCCATTGTAATGTTACACTTAGGTTAGATCCACCATTCACCGATTCGCTAACTATCCAATTTGCAGCAACTGCGTTTGAGCTTACCGCAACTCCACTTGGAACATTTCCTGTATAGGTTGGGAATGCACCTACAATTACACGAGATGAATATTGATCAGCAGTACCTATATTAGTTAAGCTAATAGGGTTATAGTTAGTTAACGTTCCGATAGGGAAAACAACTGCACCTGTTCTACCAGCTACACCAATGTTTCCAATTACTAAACTTCCAAGGTCATTGGTTACAATGTATTTAGTAGTGGTAACACCTAAAATTCTACCTGTATTACCAATATTCAAATCATTAACACCCAATTCTACTTTACCATTGCTTAATTGCAAGGTATCAACAATAGTAAGTGCGCCTGTTAATTTAACACCAGCAGCATTATTAACTGCTACTTTGTTATAAGAACCTCCGTTGATTGATTGTTGTGTAGCACCCATCATATTAATCCAACCTGTAGAACCACTAATGGTACCATTGTTAGTTAAATCACCATAGATATTTAAAGCAGATGCTGAAGTAGACATAGTTAAGGTTGCCCCAGAATTTACTGTTAAACCTTTCATGTTAGCCAATCCAGCCAATACAGGCACATTAAGGGCCGTTGCAGGAATTACCACATCTACAGCAGAAGTAGGTAATGCAGAACATCCCCAGTTGCTAGTAGTAGTCCAACTTGAACTAGTGTTACCACTCCATAAACCTGGAGTTTGAACTACCATAGGAACAAGGCTAGTAAATGCCACATTACAAGCATTTGTAAGTGCACAACGGATATTGCCACCATTGTAACTTGCAGGAACACTTGATATGGTTAAAGTACTTGTAGTTGCACCTGCAATATTTGAATAACCACTACCTAAATCAATTTGCCATTGGAAGGTTGTTGCTCCTGTTGCAGCCATGCTCAACACAACAGTTGAACCAGCACAAGTGCTAACCGATGTTGGTGTAGGCTGACTAGTAATAGTAATTGGACCACTTACAGTTAACATAGCTGTATCTGAAGTTCTATTTCCACAAGTACCAGAAATTAACAATCTATATTTGTTACCATTGCTAGCAACTTGGATATTGGTTTGTATTAAAGTAGCAGAAACTGCTCCAGAAATTGTACTGTATGCTCCTCCTGTACTTTCTTCCCACTGGTAGGTTAAATTAGAACCAGTTGCAGCTGCACTAAATGTAACATTATCACCTAAACAACCAGCTCCGTTAACAGGCTGAGTTGTAATATTGGTTTGAACGCCCATTGTTAATGTAGCAGAATTGGTATTAGCAGTACCACTCAAATTAGTGATAGCACAACGATACATTCTTCCGTTAAATGAAGCATTTAAGCCATTCACAACTAAGGTTGCTGTGGTAGCTCCAGTAATATTAGTAAAACCAGAACCAGAATTTACTTGCCATTGGTAAGATAAACTAGTACCAGTAGCTGTGGTTGTGAAGATAACCGAATCGCCATTACATTTTGTTTGACTAACAGGTTGCGAAGTAATGTTTAAGAATGTAGTCAATGGATCAAGTGCATCTGTTAAAGTCCATAATGAACTACTATCAATAACACCAGCTGCCAATACATTTAAATTAACACTATCAACCACCGAAGCAGTTCTTACATTCCAAGAGCTGTTATAGTAGTTAGCTGATCTTAAATCAGTTTGTGATCCAACATTGCCTAATAAAGTTCTCTTATAAAGTAAGGTAATATCATAAAGTAAACCTGAACCACTTAATACCAAGTTGTAACTGGCATTAATTGCTTTTCCATTTGCTCCTTGTGTATTTGGTCTTTCACCTGTATAATATCTCATTGAACCTGCAGTTGGTAAATTAGACGAAAGATCATACGTTACTCTTGCAACTGAATCTTCACCTAATAAAATGTGCTGAGTTCCACCTAAAACCGGAATTGCGGGAACAATAGTAGCCAAAGGCGCTAATACTCCCGTAGCTGGTGTAATTTCAAATGCACCTAAATCCGGCGCACCTAATGCAACTGTAGCTGGTCTTGTAACATTGTTTATGTCTTTTGTTACTAAGGTATCATGAACACCTCTACCATTGATCAACCATATTGCAGTATCATTAACATTTGGTGTTAAATCTACCAATGAGGTATGCGGTGCTTTAAACGATACTGAATTGCGATCCTGAGTAGGGTAAGCAACCTTAAATGCAGTTAATGTTCTGGCTGCTGCAGCATATATTGGTGTAGCTGAAATATTAGACCTATATAAGTTATGGTTAGATAAAACCTGACTAACAACAGGAGGTGCAGCAGTCCAATAGAAAGCATAAGTATTATTGCTAGTAAATACATTGTTAATGATACGCATATTGGTATTTCCAGTAGCGTTCATATAGGTGTATTGAGAACCTGCGTGAACTGTATTATTAGCTACATGGTAATTGTTTGTTACACTACCACCAATACTCCAATAAACAAAACCTGAAGTGCCTCCAGTAATTATATTATTTCTAACTAATGCAGGATTGTTAATTGCATTTTTACTGTAATTCATGTACCAATAAATACCTTTTGAACCCATACAATTAACCCTATTATTTTCCATAATATAAGCACTGTCGTTGTAATACCAATATTGGTAGCCAGTTGCATAGCTTGGGTTAACAACTCTATTGTTAAAAGTATTACCAATAAATTTAGATCCAGTTGTATAATACAGATAATAGAAAGAACCGTAAGCAATACTATCAAACAAATTGTTCTGGAATAGGGTATTCTTGATATTGTATGTTGCATTATTTCCATATAAATAATTACCAAAGAATGAACCTTTAAAGTAGTTATTGGTATAAACCAAATTGTTAGTAGAAATGGCATTGTTATATAAACCGTAGTTACTTGTACTGGTTCCATCAAGGCCAGAAATTGGACCCCAAAGTACACAATCATTAATGGTATCAAAATTACTCACACCAGTATAACGAATAATTGCATTTGTTGTAGTTAAAATACCGTTGGTTTGACGAATGGTTAATTTATTGAAGTTAACAAAACTTGCGGCCATGTTTACTACTTGAGTAGTAGCTGCATTTACTGAAAACTCTAACCTCACTGAATCTCTATGATTAGCAAAAGAAGTGATGTTTAAGGTACTTGTAGCAGAAGCTCCAGGCACATTTACTATATTATAGTTGCCATTATAAATTCCTGTTTTAATTCTAAAAGTTGTACGTCCGCCTAATCCTCTAACAGCAGCTGCATCAAGCGCAGTATTCAAATCAATAAAATCAGAAGGAGCTGCACCTACAATATAATCACCAATTAAAGGTGAAGCAACAGATGTGTTAATTGTATCATTGCTGCGATCGCTATCTATAGAAGAATTAGGGCTATATGAATAAGCCTTAATTGCATTTGCTCCTGCACCAATGGTAATTTGATCTGCTCCGGTAAATACCATAGTAACAGTATCGCAGGTAGCTAAACCAGATCCACTGTAAGCCATAACAACCGGAGTGCCATTGTTTAATCTGTATGCAACGTTGAATGAAGTTACACTGTTTGTTCCTCTATTTTTTACCACTAACCTTAAATCTTGTGCACCTAAAGCAACAGGAACTGCAGGACTAGTTAAAGCAACAACTTCTATATCGTTTGAACCAGCTACAATTTCATCACAACCAATCATTGGTGGAATGGCTCTTACTGTTTCATCAATATCTACAGTTACAACTGGAGTAACATCAACACCTCTAGGTAAGCAAGAATTAGTTGTATGTGCATCCGTTCCACTTACAAAGTTTGGATTTACATTAAATGATGAATCGCCACCATTTGCGGCCAACTTATAAGTAGACACATTATGATAAACACCATTTCTGTAAACTAAAGATCCATTTGATGTATTATAGTAGTTATTATAGTTTACATTTCCAGCTGCGGGACTAGTTCCTATATAATATGGTAATCCAGCTCCATTTAAATTAGCTAACACGTTGTTTTTAACTTTAACGTTCACAGAACCAGCTGTATATAAAACACCATAAGTAGGTTGCGTATTTGCAAATCTATTAACCAAAGTGTTATTATAAAACAAACTTCGAGAAGCAGATTGATCTTGCAAATAAACACCATAAATAGAATTATAGGTTGCACCAGAAATAACCATATTGTTGTATATCAAGTTCTCTGCGGCGGTAGCTGAACTGGCTGAAAGGTTGATTAAATAAAAACCATAACCACCATGATTGATTAACTTATTATGTGCAAAAACATGACTAACTGTTGTGCTTGAATTGGTATTGCTCAAATAATAAACTCCATAATAGCCATAAGTAGGATTCATGTTTAAGGTATTTCTGGTAAACTCTATTGCATTATAGTTATACGCAATATATGCTCCCATATAATAAATATTGTTACCAGTGTTGCTTCTAATTCTGATGAACCTATTATACAAAGCATTGGTAGCTCCATAAACAGCTATACCATAATAACCACCATTAAATGTATTAGAGTCAATTGTTATTGAATCGCAACGCATAGCGGATGTGCCATAACCATTTGCTGTGCCTGTAACAATAATCGGATAAGCTACACCAGTAGTATAATTTGGCATATCTACCACACAATTGATAATGCCACAACCTGTACCACCATTACTTAAGTTATTTCCAATTACCGCAAAACCACTTCCAGACGGTGAAAGGTTACGGATGGTCATATTTCTGAAAGTTATATAACTATTCAAGACCACGCTAACAACCGGACCGCTTCCCTTATTTGCAGAGACAATTACTGTGCTCTTATCTACTCCAATAAATTCTATTGGGGTTGTACTCGATAATCCAGTAATAACACCATTCAAAATTACTTCTTCATTGAATGTTCCAGGATTAACAGTGAAAGTTACAGGACCAGCAACGCCACTACCTTTAAGCGCATTCACTGCTGAAGTAAAATTCAAGAAATTAGCTGTTGCACCGCCAATGGTATAGTTTCCACTAAGTGGTGAAAAGAAATCACCTACCAAAGTATCATTAGCTGGCATTGAATCCAAAGAAGCATTAGGGTTATTGGTAAAAACCTTTAACTTATTGCTTGAGCCTAATAATACTTGATTAGCTCCTGTAAAATAAACACTAGCTGTATCACATGAAGCAATTGAAGTAGAAATGGATGTGGTTACAGCAGTACCTCCGTTATTGGTGTAGCCAACATTATAAGTAGCAACAGAATTGGTACCGTAATTCCTAACTAAGGCCCAAACATCAGAGGATCCTGGTGTAAATGCACCTACGGTTGGGGTGTAAATTTTTTCTATTCCCAAGTTATTACCAACAGTCGTGGTTTCGTATGCACCAACATCTGGCAAGCTAGCACGCATTGTTCCATTTATATCGGTTGTTATCAATGGCAAATTAATACCATTGTTACATCCTAAAGTGATATTTAAATTGGTTGCAGAAACAAATCCTGGATTATTGAATGTAGAATTAACATTAAAACCTGATGCACCCCTGAAGGCAGATGGCAATAAATTACCACCTACAAAAATAAATGCTGTTACAGTATCAACCTTAAAAAAGTTATTGTAATCTACTGTATCTGCAACAATAGCAGATGATAGGTACAAAGGCACTCCCAAACCTACTGAGGTTCTTGCTAAGTTATTATTAATAACACTGTTTGCTGAACCAGAAGTAATAAACAAGGCAGCATTGGTAACACCCGTTGAACCACCATTTGCCATGTTTATACTGTTGTGGTAAAACATGAAGTTTGAACATGAGCCAGCATAGATACCATAACCTGTAGCCAGTATGTTATTGCCACCTATGGCATTATTAGCAATCAAACCTTTTGATCCAGGTTGATTTGTAACACTATTTAAAAACATGGCATAGGTACCAAAAGTAGGGATAATATTACCTACTATACTATGGTTTCTACCAACACCCGCTGTTCCTATAGATACATATATTGGGGTCATACCTGTGGTGGCAGTTTGCATGTTAAAGGTGTTTCGCTCTATAGTAATGTTATCTATTTGTGAATAAAAGATACCATAATAGTAAACCTCATTGAATACGTTATTTCTAACCTTAATATTACGACTTAAGTTACCAGAAATACCATAATGTACTAAACCAAAATAACCCCTACTGATAAAGTTAGAGTCAATTTCAATGCTATCCATGCGAGCACCAGTGCTATATGAAGCCGAGGTTCCTCCAATTACAACTGGAATATAGTTGGTTGTTGCAGATAAAGAGTTTGCTCCAACAATTAGAATATTACAATTGGCTACCCTAATAATCCTGGTTCCTGTACCATTAATGATTAATGGAAATGCGAAGTCGCCGGCAAAATTTCCATTTCCTTGAATAGTCATATCTCTAAAGGTAACATATTTAGCTCCTCCAGAAATTAATAAGGTATGTCTTTGTGCTATGTTAGTTGATGCAAAATTTAGGATGGTAGTAGCTTTACTTGCTCCTTTAAAAGTGATGGTATTTACATCTGATGATCCAATAACTTCACCATTCATTGCTACTTGCTCATTGTAAGTGCCACTTGCAACTAAAAAAGTAACGGGGCCGCAAATTCCCCTGCTATAAAGCGCAGTTATTGCTGCACCCACAGTAGCATAATTTGCGCCAACACCACCTACAGTATAAGTTCCTGATGCCATACCCACAACTTTAGATACCGCACTCGTGTCGTTCACCCTTACCGTATCTGCCGTACCATTTGGCTGACTAGTCCATGATTTAATGGTAGCAGGGACACTAGAAAAACTAGTTGATCCTAATAAAATGGCAGCCTTGTTTGAGCTGGCTCCGCCAAGTGTATCTAAGGTTCCTGTAAAAGGAATAATTCCTTGTGTTGCGCCATTAATACTCCACAATACATTTGCAGAGGTAATTTGATTTTTACCAAAATTTGCAATGGTTGCATACACAGGCATTGATGTAGTTGAACATACAGTACCAATAGAGTCGATGCTCACAATACCTACATCATTATTGGACAAAGATCCTTGCCAAATTTGAATTTCCCTAAAATTAACATTAGAATTTTGAGCGCCACCTACTGTCATATCAATAATTCTCAATTGACTGGTTGCAACTGGATTAAAGTTAATGTCGTACTGGCAAACACCTGTCGCTTGTGTAAAAGTAGCATGGGTTACCCAAGCAGTACCATTCCAATATTGAACAGTTCCACCAGTTAAAAAACGAGTGTTGTCTTGCCCCACGTGAATGGTCATTTTGTTTACAACCTGAGTGGTTGACCATACAAAAGTGATGTTAACACCTGCACCTGGATTAGAGGCGGCAGAGGTAATCCACATTTGCTGAGTACCACAAGTTCCAAAATTTAAATCGTTCAATGTTGAACAAGCTCCTGTATTACATGCAGGCGCTGCCGAAGCTGTTGCAGATGGCGCAACATTTGTTTGCGCATAAAGTCCATTCGCTAAAAGCAAAATGGATAACAGAGTAAAAACCTTTAGTGTAATTTTTCTCTGAAAAAATTGATTGTAGATTTTGAACATATATGTATTCTTAAGTTTTTAATATTAAATTGTGGTGGCGCAATATAGAACTGCTAAATTAGATTTTGTAACTCAAAAAAAAAATATTTTGTAAAATTTTAAGTTACTAAAAGTCAGTTGTTTAATGGTTTTGCGTTAAAAAGAAATTAAAAAAGTTTAAAGTAAGAGGTTGAGTTGCCCATCTACCTTAATTTTAATTTAATAATCAAGCATCTCACTGGCATCTATTAATTGGTTTTTCAAAAACAATTAATTTGTTCGAACCAATAAAAATGAATAAAAGATAACTACCTATGCCCCCTTTATCTCTTCTCTCCCATCTGCATGCTTGGCAAAACGCCCTTTACTCCTTGGGTGTACTTGATCATATTTGCTCCAAGGCCAACCCCCAAACTGGGTTTTGTGGTAATCTTCAAATGCTTGATTTATCTCTTCCTTGGTGTTCATTACAAAGGGTCCGTATTGAATTACATGCTCACCAATTGGCTTGCCTTGTAATACCAATATACTGCTTTCTCCCTTGCCACCTTTTAACGCTAATTCCATATCGGGCTGAACCGAAACAGCCTGATACCTCTTAATTTGCTCACCTAAAATACTGAGTGTTTCCCCTTCATAAAAATATAGGGTTCTATTGATTCCCTTACTTGCTGCAGGAATTTTAATTTCTGCCCCTTCAGCCATCAAAATATTCCACACGGCCACCTCGTGTTTTGGGTCTGATGCCCACGAATCTGGTGGCGCTCCTAATGCTTTGTGTTTGCCAAAGTTACCAGCCATCACCTCTACAATGGTTTTTCTTCCCGATGCATCTTTGTTCACTATTTTAGGTATTTCTTCTCCCCAAAGCATTTTAAAATGTGGCGCTACCATTTTACTTTTTGCTGGCAAATTCAACCATATTTGAAATAACTCCAATGGGTTTTCTTTGTCCTTGTTCAACAATGGAAACATTTCTGAGTGCTGAACTCCTTTTCCAGCAGTCATCCATTGTACATCGCCATTGCCATACCTACCAGCTGCTCCCAATGAATCTGCATGGTCTACCAAACCTTTGCGAACTACTGTTATGGTTTCAAAACCTCTGTGCGGGTGACCAGGGAAACCTGGGACAACTTTTCCATGGTACATCCTATATCCATCTTTGATAATAAAATCATCACCCATACTTCTGCCCGCCATAGCCGGTTTATCAATACCCATAGCATCATTGCCCTTTGGAAATTGGTCTTCGTGGTGTACACAGAATAAAAATGGATCAGCCGTTTCCCACTGAAAACCCATTGGCTTCACACTTATAATTGGATTGTTCTTTTCCATTGTTTTTTGATAACTTTTTTTGATGCGTTCTGCTACGCCATCAATAGGTGCAGATAAGATGGCTCCTATTCCCATAGATAGTTTAGTAAGGAAATTTCTCCTAGGTAATTTTTCACTCATAATAAAGTACAATTAATAAATCGTCCTTTTTAACTTTCAACTTTTTTGGTTCAAACCGAAAACTTATTTAATTGCAAATTAACCTTTTGCCTCTTGGTCATTTTTAAGCATCATGGCTTGTATTTGGCGCATGGTGTTTTGCATGCCATCTGGACTACCATCCAAGAAAATAACGTTGCCTTTTCCGTATTCCGCAAAGTTCTTAACGGCTTCGGTCCACATACTGAATAAGATTACATTGGTATCTAAGTTGGCTTGCTTCATTTCTTCGGCAGCATTAGACATACCCTTGGCCACAGCTTGGCGGAAAAGCGCAACCCCTTCACCACGCAGCAATGCCGCTTGTTTCTCTGCTTCTGCAGATATTTTAATGGCGTTTCCTTCTGCTTCGGCGGCTTTGGTTTTGGTAATTAATAAAGCCTGACCTTCATTCTCAGCAGCTGCTTTCAAATTGTTTGAGGCAACCACTTTACTCATACTTTCAATAATTGCCTGATCGAAAGTAATATCATTGATTTGTAAGTCTTGTAAATGATAACCCCAAGTAGAAAGCGTATGGTCAATTTGATCCTTCACAAAATCTACAATCTCCTTGCGTGAGGCCAAAACTTCTGCTTGTTTTTTGGAGGCCACAAACGCCCTAATACTGCCTTCAATAGTGCGAATCAAAGCTTGCATCAAATCCTTTTCACTAAAAAACTTGAACGCTACTCGTTGTATGGTTTCATCTTCTTGATCCATCACACTAAACAACAACATGGATTTAAAATACACATTGGCTTGATCAATGGTTACAGCTTGAAATTCTAATTCAACCGAACGATTTTGAATAGATATCTTTTTATAAACTTGCTCTATAAAAGGGATTTTTAGGTTCAAACCGGGTTGCATTATGCGTTTGTATTTGCCAAAAATGGTGATTACCGCTACAGTGCCTTGCTGCACAGTTTGCAAGCCGGTGAATAAAATGAGGATAGCTAGTATTAAAAAAATGCTTAGGATATACATTGGTGATTGGTTTAGTTAGTTAAAAATAATAACAATGATAACAAATATTTTCTGTTATACATAAAAACTCCCCTTTCAAATAAATCATAAAGGGGAATTTTAAAAGATTGCCTTAAACTATTTTACTGAATAGAAATTTTAATAATTTGAGTGTTTGAACCTATTGTAACTTTTATAAAATATAATCCATGAAATAAGCCAAAAAAGCAATCTAATTCAATCTAAAAAAAGCCACTCCACCCGAGTGACTTTTTTTTCGCCCACAAATCATTAATATTGTGCTACAAGAAAAGCACATGATTGCACAAATACTTTTTGTTGCTTTAAGCAGCGTAGCCTCCTATTTCTTTGCCAAAAACATTGGCAAAATAAGAAGGAACATTTTACTAGGAAAAGACATAGACCTGAGCGATAACAAGCCTCTTCGCTGGAAAACCATGCTTAAAGTGGCTTTCGGACAAACCAAAATGGCCGCTAGACACATTCCGTTTGTTTTACATTTTATTGTTTATGCAGGATTTATATTAATCAACATTGAGGTCTTAGAAATTTTAATAGATGGCGTTTTTGGAACACATAGGGTACTTTCTTTCCTCGGACCTCTATATGATTTAGCTATTGGCTTTTTCGAAATCCTCGCTTTTGGTGTGCTTGTTGCATGCATCATTTTCCTTTGTAGAAGGTATATCATCAAATTAGCTCGGTTTCAAAGTCCAGAGTTAAAAGGCTTTGCCAACAAAGATGCTGCTACCATTCTTATTGTTGAAATTGTATTAATGGCTGCACTTTTAAAAATGAATGCAGCAGATCAAATACTTCAATTGCGCGGTGCAGAGCATTATATCAAAGCTGGCTCCTTTCCTATTAGCTCTTGGTTAATTGTACCCATTTTTAACGGTTTGAACCTAAGCGATGCCTCACTCATAGTTTTTGAAAGAATAGCCTGGTGGTTCCATATCATTGGTATCTTTTTATTCATGAATTACTTGCCTTTTAGCAAGCATTTCCATGTAATTTTAGCCTTCCCAAACACCTGGTACTCAAACCTAAAAGCCAAAGGTGAACTCAACAACATGCCCTCTGTAATGCAAGAGGTAAAATTAATGCTCGATCCAAGCGCAGTTGTGCCAGAGGGCTATCAACCACCAACTAGCTTTGGCGTAAAAGACGTAACCGACCTTACTTGGAAAAACCTGATGGAAGCTTATACCTGCACAGAATGCGGCAGGTGCACCAGCAGTTGCCCTCAAAACCAAACCGGCAAACTGCTTTCTCCGCGCAAAATTATGATGGATACCCGCGATCGTTTAGAGGAGGTTGGCAAAAACATAGATGCCAATAACGGTACTTTTGTAGACGATAACAAAAACCTACATAGCTACATCAGCGAAGCAGAATTATGGGCTTGTAATACTTGCAATGCCTGTGTGGAAGCCTGTCCTATCAACATTAACCCAATGGAAATTATAGTGGAAATGCGCAGGTATAAGGTAATGGAAGAAAGCGCCGCACCTGCCTCTATTAACAGCATGTTTAGTAATATAGAAAACAACCAAGCACCTTGGCAATTTAGCCCGGCAGATAGAGCTAATTGGACGAAGGAATTAGAATCATAATATTTCTGTTATATAACCTAATTTACATATTAATTTACCCTCATGAAACAAATTTATTTGTCTATTATCATATTTTTCTTGTTAATATGTTTTTTTTATCATACGAAATCAATAATATTGTCAATATTTCAGAAAATATGAAAATAAAAATACTTTTCGCACTAGCGTGGTTTCCGTTTATAGTATTGGGTCAAACAAATACAAAAACCCCAACTGTTGAAGAGGTAAACAACCTGAAACAAACTATTCAATCAACCCGCTCACTTACTAATGAGATAGACGTAAGGGTGGAGAACCTGGAAGGGCGTTTAAAAAATGTTTCCAAATCCTTGGATGAGCAATTGAGCGTAAACCAGCAACTGCAAGAGCAACTGCAAAACAACTTGCAAACTCAGGCTCAAAATGAACGCGCAGTTAATTTGGCTTTAGATGAGTTTTCGAAAAAATTTGAGGAACAAAACAGAACTGTTGAAGGAGTTAAGGCATCTCTTGATGAGCAACTTAAGCAGCAACTAGTATACTATACTTTGGCTTTAGCAGTATTTGTAATTGTGCTAATCATAGCGGTAAAAATTAGTACGGCAAAAGCTTTAAAACAACAACAAAAATCGTGGAATGAATTTAACGAATACATAATTAAGAGTAAAAAACAATAGTATGGCAAATAAACAAAAAGGTAAATTAGATGTTACTACGTTCTTTTATGGATTTGGCGCATCTGTGGTATTAGTAGGTTCGATGTTTAAGTTTGTTGGCTGGGATTATGCCAACGAATTGTTTATTGCGGGCTTATCAATAGAGGCTGTGGTTTTTTTAGTTTCGGCATTTGAGCGCAGCAGCACTGATAAAGAATATCAATGGGAAAATGTTTTCCCCCAATTAACAAGTGAAAATGGCGGCGAAGCAGCAAATCTGAGCTCGTATCAAGATGCCATGAAACAATTTAGCAGCACACTTGGCGATTTAAGCACTCAAATAAAAGGCTTAAACGAATCGCTCGGAGCCATTAAAACAGAAATGGCCTCAAATGCCCAAGCTAGCAAAGAAATGCATGGCAAGGTAAATGAGTTTAACGAGCAATTAGGTGAATACAATCAGCACATGCTTAAAATAAACGCCAAATACAGAGAATTTTTAGCTAGCGACAAATAAGTATGTCCACTACCATCCGGATTAGTAAATCAAAAGCACTTAATTTCAAGAAGCTTACATTCTTGTACTTGATTTTTATTGTCTTTTTTTTCTTCTCCACCTCAGGTGATTTTATTCGCCATTTTACTCCTTTATCAAATACCCAAGCCGAACTAAACAAGCGCTATCTTGAAAAATTAAATGGCTTTGAAACCAATTTGCAAGATGAGCTAAACATGAAAAAAAGAGCTCTTGCTACTTATGAAATTATTCATGGATTAAATCTTGATTACGCTGCATTTGTAAAAGAAATAGGTTTAAAAGGCGAAAAGTTGAAAGAGAAGAAATTTGCAAAAAAATACCTGTTTCCAGATAAGGAATGTCAAAATCTCCACGTAGGATTAAGTGAATTTGTTTTGGGATTTCCTGCCGCTTTTAGAGGCGGTTTATCTGCAGACTTAGGTTTGGATATGAACACACTTACCATGCAAAATCCAATTCGTAACAGTTTCTTTTTTGAGACACCAGATGGCGGAATTGGCGCAATTTTATGCCATATGGAAACCGTTGTATTAAGCCAAACACTTGCCTATTTGGGTCAGCAACTAGATGAGGGAAAAAGTTCTTTTAAGGTAATTGCTTCAAGCGACTCCAGTTTTTTACAAGGATTTAAAGATGTATATTATGTTGGTGAAGATATAACTTTTGACTTTTTCTCCAGAGATTCAATTGCACCAACAATTAAGATAAACCAAGTAAGCATGACTCCAAACTATAAAGGTCTGCATTACAAAATAAATTGGACACCCACCAAAGCTGGGCAGTATGAGTTAGAAGCAAATATTGGCGAAGATTATATTAGAAGAAGTTTTAGGGTAATTAAACCTTCATTGCGTTTTTTAGAAAACGAGCAAGAAATTGCAGCCTATTTGGGCGAACCTATCTCCCTAACCGTTGATTTAAACGGTTTAGAAAATATTGGAAGTTTAAATTTTACTTCCATTGGAGCCCAAATTAAAAACAAAAACGGCGAGCTAACAATTACTCCTGAGGTGGAAGGTAGGTTTACCATTGAAATGCGCTCAAATGGAGAAATTCTAGACAGCAAATCAATGTTTGCTAGAAAAGGTCAAGCACCAGAAGTAGTATTAAAAGATATGGCAGGTCAAAAAACAGATTTTACCAAGGCGCATTGCTTAGAATCGTCAAGCCCTGTTTGGCAAGTTGTTAATTTTAGTATGACCCTAATTAGGCCTGATGGTAACATTTCTAAAACAAATAGTATAACACGCTTTTTACGTAACGAATTAAGAAGTATTGAGGCAACTGCTCCGGCAGGCAGTACAATTATTTTTGACGATATACGCTTATTAAATTCAAACGGAACAAGCACCACAATGGGTGCACCTATTTTTATTGGTAAATAATGGCTCAATACGTATACATAAAAAAAAGTAAGAATTTGCGATTTAAGCTTATCAGCTTAATGTACCTGATATTTTTAATTTTATCAGTTATACAAATTCCTATTGCTTGGCTAAAAGTTTCGCCATTAATTAATAGCTACATTAAAAAACCGCAAACTGTTTACTCAGACTCAATCTTGGTAACTCTTTCCAATAATTTGCATCAAATTAATGAAATTTTTAAAAAAGAACTAGGCTACGATGAGCAAAAAAACAAAATGCCTGAACCAAATTCCTTTACCGTAACTGACAAGCTTTTTATAGATGGTTCACTAGGAAAAAACTTGTTTGATGATTTGGTAACTATAAGGAATTGGGCACAGCAATTACCGGCTACAGATGAGCGAAAAGCACTTTTTCTTGCCTTATTTAACGACGATTTAAAAAATGGAATTGGCGGTAAGGAAGACCTTAATAAATGGCTACAATACAGGTGGAAGCATGTTCCAGCAGAATTCGCTCGTAACTTATTAGAAGAATTAAACCTGCGTTACAAATTACTTGGCAACAAAAAAGGAATTACCGAAACTCCAACCGAAGATCCCAAATTTACATTAATGACAGGTTACTCTACAATGCGTGTAGGTGATTTAGCAAACCTGGCAACCAGAGGCGATAAGCTTGTAGAACTGTTTGTAGATAGAGATGGGTTTTCTAGTAAAGATTTTACAATAAATGGGAACAGTTTTAATTTTAAACCAAGCGTTGCAGGTTTATATACC
>CANKQY010000025.1 GCA_947485745.1 Bacteroidota bacterium | reverse complement strand
TCATTAGCACCAGAGGTATTATAACATGGAAAGAAAATTTAACAGTCAGGCTAAGCGCCATGTAAAAAAAGGTGATATGGTTCAGGTGATTACCGGTAACGACAAAGGGAAAAAAGGTCGTATTATCGAAATCGTTTCTGAAAGTAATAGAGCTATGGTAGAAGGTATTAACATTGTTAGCCGTCATACCAAACCAAATGCACAAAATCAGAATGGAGGCATTATTAAGAAAGAAGCTCCTGTTCATATTTCAAACTTAAAGGTTGTTGACAAATCAGGCAATGCAACCCGCGTGGGCCGCAAGGAAAACGAAAGTGGTAAATTGGTACGCGTTTCAAAGAAGTCTGGTGAAATTATAGATTAAGGAAATAGTTATGTATACGCCAAGATTAAAAGAAAAATATGCTAAGCAGATAAAGCCTGCGATGCAAGAAAAGTTTGCTTATAAGAATAGCATGATGGTGCCTAAGTTGTTGAAGATATGCATCAACCAAGGTATTGGACAGGCTGTTGCTGATAAGAAATTGGTAGACCAAGCTTTGGAAGAATTGTCAATGATAGCTGGTCAAAAAGCAGTTGGAACTCGCTCTAAGAAAGATATTTCCAATTTTAAATTAAGAAAAGGTGTTCCAATTGGAACCCGCGTTACCTTGCGTGGCGATAGGATGTATGAATTCTTAGATCGTTTGATCTCTGTTTCTTTACCTCGTGTTCGCGACTTTCAAGGATTGAAGCTGAAAGGCTTTGATGGACGTGGTAATTATAATATGGGTGTTACTGAACAAATCATTTTCCCTGAGATTGTGATGGAAAAAGTAAACCGTGTAAATGGTATGGATATAGCTTTTGTTACATCTGCAACCAACGATGAGCAGTGTTTAGAGCTATTGAAAGAGTTTGGTTTCCCATTCAAAAAAGCATAATTAATAAAAGATGGCAAAAGAGTCAATAAAAGCACGTCAGCGCAAAAGAGAAAGAATGGTAGCACAATATGCTGCTAAGCGTGAGGCTTTGAAAAAGGCAGGTGATTCTGCAGGTTTGCAAAAATTACCGCGTAATGCTTCACCAGTTCGTCTAAAAAACCGCTGCAAATTAACCGGTCGTCCTAAAGGATACATGAAGGATTTTGGTATTTGTCGTAACCAATTTAGAGATCTTGCCCTAATGGGTAAAATCCCTGGAGTTACCAAAGCTAGCTGGTAAAATAAGAAAAATTTTGAAAGGGCCGCGAATTGTTATATATTCGTAACCCTTTAATTTAAAAATAACAAACACACTTAGTCGGTAAGAGTAAAAGCCTTGGCTAACTACCGGAAAGTATAATTAACAACATATGACTGACCCAATATCAGATTATTTAACCAGGCTCCGTAATGCGATTAAGGCAAATCATCGCATTGTAGAGATTCCTGCCTCCAAGCTTAAAAAGGAGATGACAAAGGTTCTTTTTGAAAAAGGTTACATCTTAAATTACAAATTTGAAGATGTTATTAACCATCAAGGAACAATTAAAATTGCATTGAAATACCATCCGGTAACCAAAACTTCAGCAATCAAAACTTTAGAAAGAATTAGCCGTCCAGGTTTACGTAAATATTCAGGTGCCGAAACATTGCCAAGAGTAATTAATGGAATGGGTATTGCTATCGTTACTACCTCTAAAGGTGTTATGACTGATAAAGAAGCTCGCAATCAAAATGTTGGTGGTGAAGTATTGTGTTACGTGTATTAATAGATAGGAGAAAAAAATTATGTCACGTATAGGAAAAGCAATCATCACATTACCTGCTGGTGTAGATATCAAAGTTTCGACATCAAATTTAGTTACTGTTAAAGGACCTAAAGGAGAATTAACGCAACAATTAGATCCAGATATTTCATTGGAAGTTGCCGATGGCAATGTACAATTGAAACGTGCTACCGAGCAGAAACGCCACAGGGCGCTTCATGGTTTATACCGCTCTTTAGTAAATAATATGGTAACTGGTGTTACAACTGGTTACAAAAAACGTCAAGAATTAGTTGGTGTTGGTTATAAAGCCACTAATGAAGGTAACGTTTTAGATTTAACGCTAGGATTTTCCCACCATATTTATTTTGAAGTTCCAAAAGAACTAACTGTAAAAACAGAGCAAGATAAAGGTAAAAATCCTATCATCACTTTGGAAGGTACCGATAAGCAACTAATCGGACAAGTTGCAGCAAAGATTCGTTCATTGCGCGCACCTGAGCCATACAAAGGAAAAGGTATCAAATTTGAAGGAGAAGTATTAAGAAGAAAAGCAGGTAAAACTGCTTCTAAATAAAATTGAGCCATGTTTAGTAAAGAATCAAGAAGAAATAAAATCCGTGCCCGTATTCGCAGCCGCGTTACCGGTACAGCTCAAAAACCTCGTTTGTCGGTATTTAGGAGCAATAAGTTTATCTACGCACAATTAATTGATGATGTTGCTGGTACTACTTTAGTATCAACTTCTTCTAGAGCTCTAACAGATAAATCTGCCAAAAGTGATTCATCTGTTTTAGTTGGAAAAGAAATAGCTGAAAAGGCAATAGCTTCAGGAATTGTTGAAGTTGTATTTGATAGAGGTGGCTACTTGTACCATGGTCGTGTGAAAGCATTGGCTGAAGGAGCAAGAGAAGCTGGTCTTAAATTTTAATCAATTAGAAAAATAGAACTATGTCAACAGCAAACATAAAAAAGGTTAAAACAACTGATATCGAATTAAAAGAGAAAGTTGTATCTATCAACCGTGTGGCTAAGGTAACCAAAGGAGGAAGGACTTTCAGTTTCTCAGCTCTAGTAGTAGTAGGTGATGGTAACGGTATCGTAGGTTATGGTTTAGGTAAATCTTTAGAGGTTACTGACGCCATTTCAAAAGGTGTGGATGATGCAAAAAAGAACTTAATTAAAGTTCCAGTATTGAAAGGTACTGTGCCTCATGAGCAATTAGGTAAATACGGCGGTGGTAGAGTGTTTTTAAAGCCTGCTGCTCACGGAACAGGTGTAATTGCAGGTGGTGCAATGCGTGCTGTACTTGAAAGTGCTGGTGTTACAGACGTTTTGGCGAAATCAAAAGGTTCTTCTAACCCACACAATGTTGTTAAAGCAACCATTAATGCGCTATTAGAAATGCGTGATGCTTTTACAATTGCACAACAAAGAGGTATCAGTTTAAAGAAAGTATTTAACGGAGAATAAGAACGATGGATAAGTATAAAATTACCCAAGTTAAAAGTACCATCGATAGAATGGAAGGCCAAAAGCGCACCGTTCGTGCTTTAGGATTCACAAAAATGCACCAGAGCAAAGAAGTGGAAGGTACACCACAAATCATGGGAATGATTAAGAAGGTTGCTCATTTGTTAAAAATCGAAAAAATCTAATTTAGGATCAGCAATGAAATTACATACATTAAAGCCAGCAAGTGGTTCAACCCATAAAGAAGGCAAAAGAGTAGGTAGAGGAGAAGGTAGCGGAAAAGGTGGAACAGCTGCTCGTGGTCACAAAGGTGCAGGTTCTAGAAGTGGAACAAGCACAAAGCGTGGTTTTGAAGGTGGTCAAATGCCCCTATACCGTCGCGTTCCTAAGTTTGGTTTCAAGAATTTAAACCGTGTAGAATATTCACCAATCAACTTAGATAAGTTACAAGAACTTGCCGAAAAAGGTTATACCAAAATTGATGTTGAAGTTTTAACTCAAAACGGTTTAATCGGAAAAAAGGACTTGGTAAAAGTTCTTGCTCGTGGCGAAATAAAAGTAGCTATAGAGGTAAAAGCACATAAAATTTCAGCAGCTGCTCAAAAAGCAATCGAAGCTGTTGGTGGCACTGTAGTAAATAACTAAATAACCTTTAACACTTCTAATCAAGTGAAGAAAATAATAGAAACATTTCAAAATATATACAGAATTGAGGAACTAAGATACAAATTAGCTCTTACGTTTTGGATATTAGTAGCATACCGTTTAGGTACTTATGTTACCTTGCCAGGTGTTGATCCAAACATGCTTCAAGGTTCTGCTCAACAATCTAGCGAAGGAATCTTCGGTTTGATAAATATGTTTGCAGGTGGAGCCTTCGCAAGGGGATCTATTTTTGCATTAGGTATCATGCCTTACATTTCTGCCTCTATTGTGGTTCAATTGCTAAGCTTAGCAGTGCCAACCTTTCAAAAAATGCAGAAAGAGGGAGAAGAGGGAAGAAGAAAAATTAATCAAATTACCAGATACCTAACCATCGTTATCACAGCAGTTCAATCGGTTGGTTTCTTAATTAACTTGAAATCTGAAAATCCTCAAGCTATTGTTTCCATAACCAATCCAGCAGAAATGTCGGATTTCATATTCATGTTTAGCTCTGTAATCATTTTAACCGCAAGTACCATGTTTGTGATGTGGTTAGGTGAAAGAATTACTGAAAAAGGAATTGGTAATGGTATTTCTTTAATCATTATGATCGGCATCATTGCTCGTTTACCCTTTGCCTTGAAAGAAGAATTTAATTTCAAACTAACTGAAGCTGGTGGAGGATTAGTTATCTTCTTAATTGAATTAGCTGCTTTGTTTGCAGTAATTATGATAACAATTCTTTTGGTGCAAGGAACTCGGAAAATACCAGTTCAATATGCCAAGCGTGTTGTAGGAAATCGTCAATATGGAGGAGTTCGCCAATACATTCCACTAAAAGTGAATGCTGCGGGTGTAATGCCAATCATCTTTGCGCAGGCATTGATGTTTATCCCGTCTACTATTGCACAGTTTTTCCCAAATTACGAAACTATGCAAGGAATAATGGGGGCGTTTATCAATCCTATGAGTTGGACTTATAACATTACTTTTGGATTATTAATTGTATTGTTTACTTATTTCTATACTGCTATTTCGGTAAATGCCAATCAGATTTCTGATGATATGAAGCGCAATGGAGGATTTGTGCCAGGTGTTAAACCTGGAAAATCTACTGCTGATTTCATCGACAACGTAATGTCAAGAATTACGCTTCCAGGAGCAATATTCTTAGCCTTCGTTGCAATTTTACCTTCTTTAGCTAATGTTTTTAATATCAATAGTCAGTTTGCTCAGTTTTATGGTGGTACTTCCTTACTAATATTAGTTGGTGTGGTATTGGATACTTTGCAGCAAATTGAAAGCCATTTGATGATGAGACATTACGATGGATTAATGAAATCGGGTAGAATTAAGGGTAGAAATGCGGTTGGGGCGGCGGTTTAATTAAATATAACGTTGACATTAACAAATAAAAACGTATTTTTGCTCCCCTTTTGCGGATAATATGCCAAAACAGTCGTTGATAAAAATAGATGGTACTATAACAGAATCGCTTAGTAATGCGATGTTTAGAGTGCAATTGGAGAATGGGCACGAGGTGATTGCCCATATTTCTGGAAAGATGAGGATGCATTACATCAAAATCCTTCCCGGAGATAAAGTGTCGATAGAAATGTCGCCATATGATCTATCAAAAGGTAGAATTATTTACAGATATAAGTAAAAACTGGTAATATGAAAATCAGATCGTCGGTAAAAAAGCGCAGTGAAGATTGCGTAATTGTGAAACGTAAAGGAAGGGTATACGTTGTCAACAAGAAAAACCCTAAGTTTAAACAACGTCAAGGATAATATAGTATTATGGCTCGTATAGCAGGTATAGATTTACCCAAAAATAAAAGGGGAGAGATAGGTTTAACCTATATTTTTGGAATTGGTCGTCCAATCGCACAAAGAATTTTAACTGAGTGTGGTGTAGATTACGACAAGAAAGTTAGCGAATGGAACGACGAGGAGTTGAATGCCATTCGTAAATATGTAACCGAAAAGATTACCGTAGAAGGTGAATTGCGTTCGGAGCGTCAATTAAATATCAAACGTTTGATGGATATTGGATGCTACCGTGGATTGCGCCACCGTAAAGGGTTGCCAGTTCGTGGTCAGCGCACACGCACTAACTCACGCACTCGTAAAGGTAAACGTAAGACAGTTGCAGGTAAGAAAAAAGTAACCAAATAATCTTAAATAAAGAATAATGGCTAGGGATAATAAGAAAGTTACAAAGAAGAGAGTTGTTAGCATTGAAGCTCATGGTCAAGTGCATATCAAGGCTTCTTTCAACAACGTGATCATTTCAATTACCAATCAAACAGGTCAGGTTGTTTCCTGGGCGTCTGCTGGTAAAATGGGATTTAGAGGTTCTAAGAAAAATACACCATATGCTGCCCAAATGGCTGCAATCGACTGTGCAAAGGTTGCAGTTGATGCTGGCATGAAGAAAGTTGAAGTGTTTATTAAAGGACCTGGATCAGGAAGAGATTCGGCAATTAGAACATTGCAAGCAAGTGGTTTAGAAGTAATATCTATCACAGATATCACCCCACTTCCACACAATGGATGTCGTGCACCTAAAGCACGTAGGGTATAATTTTAAAAGAATAGAGCAATGGCAAGATATATAGGACCAAAAACCAAAATCGCCAGACGATTCAAGGATCCGATTTTCGGACCTGATAAGTCTTACGAGAAAAGACAAACCCCTCCTGGTCAGCACGGAGGTTCTCGTAGAAGAACAAAATTAACTGAATATGCAATCCAGTTGTTCGAAAAACAAAAGGCGAAGTATACTTACGGTGTATTAGAGCGTCAGTTTTTCAAAACTTTTGAATTGGCAGTTCGTAAAAAAGGAATTACAGGTGAAAACTTGTTAAAATTCTTAGAAGCTCGTTTGGATAACACCGTTTATCGCATGGGTATGGCTCAAACGCGTAGCCAAGGACGTCAGCTAGTTTCTCATGGACATATTAATGTTAATGGAAAATTAGTGAATATTCCTTCATGCCAATTAAAGCCAGGTGACATCGTTTCAATACGAGAAAAATCTAAGTCTTTGGAGGTTATCAATAGCTCTGTTGTTGCTAGTAATCCCAAGAAATTTAACTGGATTAATGTTGAACCTAAATCACTTTCAGGTACCTTTATGGCATATCCTGAACGTGACCAGATTCCAGAAAACATTAAAGAGCAGCTTATCGTAGAATTGTATTCTAAATAATCATTAAAAAAGAACCATAAATGGGTATCCTTGCATTTCAAAAACCAGACAAAGTTATTATGCACAAAGACACTGAGTTCTTTGGGCAATTCGAATTCCGTCCACTTGAGAAAGGATATGGAGTTACAATTGGAAATTCTTTGAGGAGGATCTTATTATCTTCCTTGGAAGGTTTTGCAGTTACTTCAATCAAAATTTCTGGTGTAGATCACGAATTTTCTACTATCAAAGGTGTTATAGAAGATGTAACAGAAATGGTGATGAATCTTAAGCAAGTTCGTTTCAAACGAATTGTAGAAGGTATAGAAAATGAGAAAATCTTTATTAATATCAAAGGACAAGAGCAATTCTTAGCCGGCGAAATTGGTAAGCACACCAATTCCTTCAGAGTGTTGAACCCTGAAATGGTTATTTGTAATATGGAACCTTTCGTGCATCTTGAAATTGAATTAACTGTTGAAAAAGGTCGTGGATACGTGCCTGCTGAAGACAATAAATCAAAAGATGCTGTTTTTGGTGTTATTGCAATTGACTCTGTTTTTACACCAATCAAAAATGTTAAATATAGCGTTGAAGATTATCGTGTGGAGCAAAGAACAGATTACGAGAAATTATTGATTGAGATTGAAACTGATGGTTCTATTCATCCAGAAGAAGCTTTGAAAGAAGCTGCAAAGATTCTTATTCAACATTTTATGTTGTTTTCTGATGAGTTGATTACATTGGATACTCAAGTAAAAGAACCAACACAAGAGGTTGATGAAAATTACTTACATGTGCGCAAAATTCTGAAAACACCACTTTCTGATTTAGATTTATCAGTTAGAGCCTACAATTGCTTAAAAGCTGCAGATATTAAATCTTTAGCCGACTTAGTATCTTATGATATTGTTGATTTGTTAAAGTTTCGCAATTTTGGTAAGAAGTCGTTAAGTGAATTGGAAGAATTAGTGCGCGATAAAGGTCTTACCTTTGGTATTGACATCAGCAAATATAAATTGGATCAAGAATAATAGATTAGAAAGAGACTGATGCTGCTTTAGGTGGCGTTAAATAGGAAAAAGAAAAATGAGACACGGAAAAACATTTAATCATTTAAGTAGAACGGCCTCACACAGGAAAGCATTGTTGGCTAACATGGCTACTTCGCTTATAATCCACAAGCGCATTACTACTACTGCAGCAAAAGCAAAAGAACTACGTAAATACGTTGAGCCACTAATAACCAAGGCAAAAGATGATAGTACTCACTCTCGTCGTGTTGTTTTTAGTTATTTAAAAAATAAAGATTCTATCAAAGAATTGTTTGGCGAAATTGCTGGTAAAATTGGCGACAGACCAGGTGGATATACTCGCGTTTTGAAGTTAATGAATAGAAAAGGCGACAACGCCGAAATGGCAATCATTGAATTGGTAGACTTTAATGAAAACTTATTGAAAGATAGCAAAGGTAAAGTTGTTGCAACCAAGAAAACCCGCCGTGGTAAAAAGGTTGTTGCTCCTGCAGCCGACTCAACTGCTCCTAGCGCTGAAGAGACTGCAGAAACTGCAGAGAACAACTAGTTCAAAAGCATATTTTATAAAAAGCTCAACAAGTAATTGTTGGGCTTTTTTTATGCTATTTTATTATTGCATTAGTACTTTGTAGTACCCGAATTTTTATTATTGATACTTGATTGATTTAATTAGGTATTTTTTTGGCATAATTTCCAACTCAAATTTATCACTTTCCATCCATTCACCATCTAAATGTGCTTGTATCGGATGGTTGGCAATTACCTCTATTTTTTTTGTTGCTAGGCATTTCACAAATGGCAAGGTGAGGTGTTTGCCTTTTTCTATGATGGGTAAGTACCGAAATCTATTAAACAATCCAATTTTACCAATCACAATAAAATCAAAATGACCATTGCAAGGATGTGCATCTGGTGCTACTTTAAATCCTCCACCATATGTTTTTCCTTTGGCAATACTCATCATAAAAGTAGCCTGTTCAAATGATTCTTCGGGTGTGATGATTTTAATGGTGCTCTCTTTGTAAAATAATAACAAACTAATGATTGTGCTATAATATGCCGTAATTCCGGAAAAGAATCTTTTGCCAATGTTCTTTTTTACTACCCAGCCATCAAAACCAATACCCACGCCATTGATAAAAATCTTGTGATTACACAGCCCAGCATCTACTGCAATGGTTTTGTGTTGAATAGCTACTTCAAACTGTTTTTCATAACTTATATTTCCTAAGTGCAATGTTGCATAGTCGTTTCCAGTTCCTCCTTTGATTATGGCAATAGGAATAGAGATGTTTTTATAGTGATTTAAAACATAATTAACTGTTCCGTCACCACCGATTATTATAACGCAAGAATACTTGCTTAAATCTTCGGGATAGGATAATTGACATGTTTCGTATTTTAAATTATTGTGTACTAAGAAATCTTCCAGTTTTGCTAACAGGGTGAGCGATTTTCCTTTTCCAGCTTTAGGATTGCAAATAATTAGGTAAGTTTCTTTCATGTATTTTATTAAACTAAATTACTCATTTTCGGATTAAATAATAATTTTTTAACAAATCTGTAACTAAATTGCATTATGGTCGCTGTATAACTAGAAACCCATCAATGGCTGAATGACCCCTTCTGAGTATAATGTTTGTGTAGATAATTATGCGGATGCATTGTTTCGCTTTGTTGTGAAGAACATTAAGGACAGGGATGCTGCGCGTGATGTGGTGCAAGATACTTTTGAAAAGGTTTGGTTAAAATTAGATCAAATTGACCCCCAAAAAGCAAAAAGCTATTTGTTTACCACTGGATATCATACCATGATTGATAAAATTAGAAAAGAAAAACGCAGTACTCAATTGGAGGATTACCATGAGGATTTGGTTCAAACCGAAAACAAATATTCTGATATTAAAAAAGTATTGGATAAAGCACTGAACACCTTGAATGAAATTCAACGATCAGTAATCATGTTGAGAGATTACGAGGGCTATAGCTACATGGAAATAGGGGAGATTACAGGCTTAAATGAAAGTCAGGTTAAGGTTTATATTTATAGAGGTAGGTTGGCATTGAAAAGCTATTTAGGAAATGTTTCGCAATTAGTATGAGTAACATTAACAGAGAAAATTATGAGATTTATATTATAGACTTTCTGGAAGGAAAGTTAACCGCTCATTTAGAAATTGAATTGCAGCATTTTTTGGGCAACAATCCAGATTTGCAGTTAGAGTTTAATTTATTAAATTTAATTAATAGTGAAGTTTTTGTTGCTACAGATGTTGATAAGGAAGATTTTAGTTTTTTGAAGAAATCTGAGGAAACAGCTTGGTTTGAAACACAAATGATAGCAGCTGTTGAGGGTGATTTATCTGAAAAAGAATTGGCGGAATTGGATAAAGTAATTTCATTAGATTCAAGGCTAGCCGATGATTTCAAGCTTTTTCAAATGACTAAATTAATCCCTGAAAATATTATTTTTGAGAACAAAGCATTATTGAAAAAGAATGCATTTAAAATTATTCCTTTATACTATAGACTTGGGTCAATTGCTGCTGTTTTTATCGCATTTTTCTTATTAGGTTTAATATATTTTGGTTCGAACCCAAAAAATGAATTGCAAGAAGCGCAAGTAAATGAGTTGCAGCAAGAAAAAAGTTTTAAACCTATAATTGAACCACTCATTAAAGTTGAAAAGCAAAGTAGCAATGAAGCTAAAAGCAAAAATGTTGGGCAAAAAGTTAAAGCGGAAAATTTGCCCCTAGATTTGCAACAGATTGTGTTCAAAGAATTGTCTTCAAAAAAATTTTTATTAGCAAAGCCACACATGGAATTTGAAAGGGTTAACCAAAGCTACCAATCAACGTTCTTAGCTCCAGTATCAGATCCACTGGCATCATTGGGTTCAGACCAAAATTATTTAAAACCTAGCCAATGGCTTTTTGAAAAAACAAAACAGATCTTGAGAAGAAAACAATCAAATGTTAATGATTCACTGTACCAAGGAAATGTTGGTTCACTTGCTTTGAACCTGTTACAAAAAACCACCGGCATTGCTTACCACGATAAAAAAGACGAGGAAACTGGCACCAAGAGTTTTGGCATTGTATCGAGATTTTTTGTTTACGAGAGAATAACACATTATTAAAATACCATCATTATGAAAATTGTAAAATTATTATTGTTACTAACAATAAGCGGGAGTATTTATGCGCAAACTATTGTTCCTCTTCCCGAATTCACTAAAATTGAAATGGATGCACCTATTAAGTTACAACTTGTATCTGGGTCTAGTAACAAGGCAACCTGGGAATCTAGCTCAACTGATTACAGTTTCAAGGTTTTGAATGGAACATTGATGGTAGATTACGCTGGCAGTGGATCAAATAATAGTGAAATAGTAAAGGTCTATTTTTCAAATTTAAGTTTCATAAAAATTGATGGAGTGAGCGATATTTCAATGGGAGAGGGAAGTGTTATTGAAGGAGAAACTTTTGAGCTAAATACAGATGGCGCCTCTAAAGTAAATTTGAAAACCGAGGTTAAAACCTTAAAAATAGATGCTGATGGTGCTTCAAAAATAAACATACACGGAAAGGCTGCCATAGCTAGTATTACCATTGATGGTGCTAGTAAATTATACGGAAACGACCTTAAATGTACCTCCTTAAAAGTTAAGGCAGATGGCTCTGCTTACTTTAACGTGAATGCAAGTGAAACATTGGAAATAAATGCCGACGGTGCTGCAAAAGGAATTTATACCGGAAATCCAGTGAATAAGCGAATCAATGTAAGCGGAGTTTCTACTATTGTTGATGCCAACACGGGTGAAAGTATGGCAGATGAGAGAACGCAAAGTAACGACGATACTACGCGCATTACCGTTGGTAAGAAAAAGGTAATTATCATCGAAGAAGGAAGTGATATCAGAATTGAAACGGAAGAAGGAGATGAAAAATGTTTTGGGAATGAATCAAAAAGATACGATTTGAAAAAAGTTTACGCAGGTTTTGAATTGGGCATGAGTCAGCTTATGTCGCCCAATTTTAATTCTAAACTCCCCACAGGTTATGATTTTTTAGATTGCAGGGCAGATAAGTCGTGGTTTTATGGCCTTAATCTATTGGAGGGAGATTTGCAATTGGTGAAGAATAAACTAGCCATTACAACTGGCCTAGGAATGGAGTTTTTAAATTTGAGGTTTAATACAGACCAATTATTAATTGCCAATGTAAATACGGTAAGCGCAGACTCTGGTTTAACAGCCTATAACAACAACAAAATGTATAATTATAATTTGACTGTTCCCTTGTTAATTAAGTTTGCTCCAAGAACAAAAAAAGACAGAAATAATTTTCACTTTGCTGTGGGCGTAATTGGAACTTTTAAAGCATACTCGCATTTGCGAACCGAATCAACAGCTTTAGGATATCAGCAGGAATCGAAAATAAAAGACGACTTTAATATCAATCCATTCCGACTTACGGCAACAGCTAGAATTGGCTATGGGTGGTTTAGGGCTTTTGCAAATTATAGTTTAACACCTTATTTCAACAAGGAAAATGCTAATCCTGACATCAGATTATTTTCGGCTGGAATTACCTTGATTCCGTTTCAAGATTTTTAGTTTTGAATAAAAAGATTCATTTTAGTATTTAATTAAGATGATGTTTTGAGATTGCGGCACTATTTTTGAAATCGTATTACAAATTTATAAACATGAAAAAAAATATACTTATGGCTGTATTAACCTTGTTTGGGTTTTCAGCATTCTCTCAAATTACCATTAATAGAAGCGACTTTGCCGTTGCTGGAGATTGGTACCTATTAGCAGATGATACTTCTTTGTCTGTAAGTGCTAGCAATGCGCTTAAAGTGGCTGGGGCAAATAAAACTTGGGATCTAACTGGGTGGGCCGATAGAAATTTTACGGACACTACCTTTTATGCAAATGGATTAACTTATCCTGCCGCTCCTGCTGGTTGTAATTTGGTTAGCTTTACCCGTGATCCAATTACAAAGGAGGAGTTTCCAGATTTCTTGATCATTAGTAATACAGCATTACGCTCTATATTTGATGGTGGTCAAACTACTGGCCCAGGTGCTGCAATAAAAGTTTTTTCATTTCCATCTACCATGGGCACAAAGTTTAAAGATTCAACTGAAAGTTTTATGACTAGTCTTGCAAGTGATTTTGGAATCAACATTCCATTTGTAGATAGTGTAAAGATTATTTATAAATTAAGAAATACTTCGGAAGTTGATGCCTGGGGTAAATTAAAGCTTGATGCAGGTCAATTTGATGTAATCCGTCAGGTTTCAACCATCGATATCGTTGTTTCATTAAAAATAAGAAATACCATAACTCGTACTTATACAGATTTGCCAGCAGGTTCTGGCTTTGATCCGTTTTCAGAATCTAATAAAAGCTATATTTGGATGGGTACCAATTCTGGAAACCCACTGTTAACTGCCAGTACAGATACCTTGGGAAATATAGTTGACATGACATTTATGCTAGCTAGTAGCAGAGGAGTGGCAAGTGGAATAAAGGATAATAAGGCTTTGACTCATGCATCCAAAGTTTATCCAGTGCCTGCAAGTGATTTAATAACTATTGAAACTCAGGCAAGCAAAAATAGCAGCGCTTATTTAAGCGTATACGATATTTTGGGCAATGAAGTATTACCAAGCAAAGAAGTTGAAGTAATAAACGGTTTGAACCAATTACCAGTTCAAATCAATCAATTAAAACCTGGCGTTTATTTCTATACCTTAACCGGTAATGGAATCAATACTTCTAGTAGGTTTGTGGTTAAATAGAACTTAGACAAACTAAAAAAAAATCCTGCTCAATTTGATTGAGCAGGATTTTTTTTGAATTTATTTAAAGCTTATTCAGCGATAACTAATTTTTGAGTTGAAGTGCTATTTCCAGCAGTGATGCTGATTACATAAACTCCTGGGTTAAGGCTAGACAAGTTGATTGGTAACTCGTAAGTTCCAGCAGCAGTTTTACCAAATTCCAATGTTTTTACATTTTGACCAATTAAATTGTAAACATTAACGCTTACTTCAGAAGAAGTTTTAGTTTCGAAAGTAGCTTTTACTAAACCAGTTGTAGGGTTAGGGAATAAACTGTTAATAGTGATGTTATCGGTTTCGTTTTCACCGGCTAAAATATTACCAGTTAAAGTTAAATGGAAGAATGATTCAATAAAGTTATCTTGAGTATAAGCATTACCTGAAACATACCCTTTCCAAGAGTTTGGTTGACCATCATCTACGTAAGAAGTATTTTTTGGAGCAATTAAAGAAGTGTTGTAAGTAACTTTATTATCCCAACCAAGACTTCCAGAATTTTGTTTGAAGCTACATCCAAAATAATTTGATCTGCGCATACCTGCAGGTGCAGTGGCAGGGTCTTTTTGGTAAACCATTACAGCAGTATCAGTTCCAATTACAGCAGGAACACCAGATTTGAAGGTATAAGTAAAGCCTACCAAGTTTGCGGTTGTTGAACCATTAGGGTTTGCAGTAACTTTCATTCCAGCAGGCGCAGGGAACTGCGCAATTTTGCTGAACCAACCATTTTCAAATCCACCATTGCTGTTAGAAACACGAGTAGTATCACAGAATTCATTGGCACCACTTCTTAATAAAAATGTATCCATTTTTACAAAGTTTGCTGGTAAACGCTTAGCATAATTCCAATCTACTAAACCTAATTTATCTCCGGTTGATTGGAACTGTAATTTTCTGATTTGTGACTCAGCAAAGTAAGCAACAAATAAAGTGTCAACCACATTTGTTTTTCCGCCCAATCCATCTGCAATTGAATCTGCATTACGCACATACAAATATTGGAATGCGATAGAGTCACACTTGTAACTGTTAAAACGAGACATTTGATTCTCTGGAGTGGTTGTTAATTGAATCAAATCATCTTTTGGATCAAAAATTTGACCAACACTTTGCCATCCGCCATATCTGATTGTTCCATCATCTTCAACAAATTTGTTCAATGAATCATGAGTCATAAATTGAACATAGTTACTCAAACTAGATCCAACATTACTTTGGTCAATTAATGCCATAAAATCGTACCAAGCCGAAATTTGAGTGCCAGCTTTTCCTAAGGTTTTAGTTGTAAACGGATTACTTACTTCACCCATTGCTTGGTGACGTTTATCTTTACTGTTGTCAATTTTTTGAGCCATTGCAGCAGTACCAAGAGTTAAAGCAGCAAGAGCCATTAGTAGCACTTTTTTCATTTTATATAAATTTTATTAAGGTTTCGAATTTATGAAAAACTTTCAAATATACAAATTAAGACATTCAGAATGAAAATTAGGTTGCATCCAACCTAAACCTCTACCCAGTTTCCATCTTGCCTTATAAGGTCTATCAATTGATCTACTGCAAGTTCTGTATTGATTGATTTTTTTACCACTTCTTTACCTTTATACAAGGTGATTTTTCCCGGTCCCGAACCTACATATCCATAATCGGCATCGGCCATTTCTCCGGGGCCATTTACAATACATCCCATGATGGCTATTTTAATGCCTTTCAAGTGGTCGGTTCTTTTTCTAATCAAAGCTGTTGTTTCTTGCAAATCGAACAAGGTTCTGCCACAGCTAGGGCAACTAATATATTCGGTTTTACTAATCCTAGTTCGGGCGGCTTGCAAAATGCCAAAACTGATATCATTTAATCGTTTTGGATCTTCCTGGCTATCTAAAAAGAAAATCCCATCTCCCAAGCCATCAATTAATAGGCTACCTGCATCGGTACTGCTAAATAACATGGTATTATCTAGGTCTCCTTTTTCTAACTGATAACTTAGTCCAAAAACTATTGGCAGGTTTATTTCTTGCTCAATTAACAGACCCATTGCATTGCGCAAATCAGTCATCACGTTATCATGATTGCTTTCAAGCACTATTACCCATTTGCCTGAACGAAGTATAGGTTTAATTTTTTCAATTTCATTCATTTCATCCGTTTTGAGGTGAATAAAATTCAAGGTATTAGAAAAAGCTTGAGTAGCCTGAAATTGTTGCAGGTTGAATAGAGGAAATGAGTTTGATTTATCAATAATTTTGTTCCAGACATTGGGCTGGTAAATAGCTTTTAGTCCAACAGGTAGCATAAATGCCGCTTCATTTTCTCCCAAATAAACATAATCAGCACCCAATTCGGTCATACTCCATTTGTCGTTTATAGGGTCGAAATGAAAGCCAATTGCCGCTAAATCTAAAATGGTTGGCGCATTCTTAGAAAAATTAGCAATTACCCTGGGAACTTGTCCTCCGCCAAAATTATAAACTTCTGAGGTCACTCTTTTTTGAAACGAATAAAATCTTTCAGGGTTTAGGTTCATCCATGAAGAAACAGGTTGTATGGCATTTGTATTATTGCGATTTACATATCTATTAGCAAGACTTTTTGCTACCGGCACCTCAAATTCTGGGTCTTCGGTTAATGATACCCTAATAGTGTCGCCAATTCCATCTTCAAGTAGCGCTCCAATTCCAAGGGCAGATTTAATTCTTCCATCATCACCATCACCGGCCTCGGTAACTCCCAAGTGCAATGGATAGTGCATGTTGTTTTGGTTCATGGTTTGAACCAATAAGCGGTATGCTTGAACCATCACTTGAGGGTTGCTTGCCTTCATAGAAAGAACTATATTGTGAAAGCCTTCATCCTCTGCAATTCTTAGAAATTCCATGGCACTTTCAACCATTCCTAGCGGGGTATCGCCATACTGGCTCAGTATTCTATCACTTAAACTGCCGTGGTTGGTTCCAATTCTAAGAGCTGTTCCGTATTCTTTGCAAATTTTAATGAGCGGAACAAACTTTTCTCTTATTCGTGCTATCTCAGCATCATATTCGGCAGCAGAATATTCAAGCACTTGAAACTTCTTTTTATCTGCGTAATTACCCGGGTTGATCCTAACTTTTTCTACAATTCTGGCGGCCATTTCAGCCGCATTTGGGGTAAAATGGATATCGGCAACCAAGGGTACAAAAACGCCTCTTTTTGCTAGTTCTTTTTTGATGTTTGCAAGGTTTTCTGCCTCGTTGATACTTGGAGCCGTGAGGCGCACCAATTCGCATCCCGCGTCAACCATTCTAATGATTTGTTCAACCGACCCCAAGGTATTCATGGTATCAGTAGTGGTCATGCTTTGAATACGTATTGGGAAATCACTCCCCATTGATAAAGCGCCAATATTCACTGTATTGGTTTTTCTTCTTTTAAATTGGGTCAAACTATCAACAAAAAGCATTTGTTTTTCTTTATTATTTGTGGGTTTTTCCATCACTTCAGTTCAAATTATCCAATGTCGCCAGCAACTGGCCTTACTAGTATTTGTTCAACATTTGTGTGCTCAGAAAGTTCATACGCGTTCCAAATTAATTTGGCAATGTCTGATGAAGGGATGAACCTGTTTTCTGGCAAATCTGTGCCTTTCCAGCTATCGGTTAGTGTTGCACCGGGTAAAACGGCAGTAACCTTGATTTTATTTTCTTTTAATTCTTCGCGCAAAACTTGGTTCAAACCGAGCATTGCATATTTGCTAATACAGTAGGAGCCTCCATTTTTATAAGCAGTAATACTCGCTGTAGAGCAGATGTTAAAAATATGCCCATTGTTATTTTTTTTCATGTTTGAACCAATAACGCGCGTTAAATGGTAGGCACTTGCTACATTGGTTTGTATTTGTGTTTCAAATGCACCGTCTTCTTCCTCCAATATTTTTCCGGGTATAAAAATACCGGCATTGTTTACCAATACATCAATTTTCCCAAATTCTTTGAGTACCTCATTTGCAAATACTTTTACCAATTCTGCATTGGCAACATCACACACTTCCATGAAAAAACGTTGTTTTGGATATTGTGCAGAAAGGCTGGTGAAAAGTTGCTCAAGTTGCGATTGATTTCTTGCGCATCCGGCAATGTTAAAGCCTTCCTTGGCAAATTTTTCTGCTATGGCAAGGCCAATTCCTTTGGTACAGCCAGTTATGAGTATGGTTTGATTCATTTACGTTTACTTTCTTCGATAGCGAAATTATTGCTTTATCCTGTAATCTAACTAATTATTTACAGATTAATTTCTTTGCAATGGCTTTCCCTTGGAGATAAAACTGAATAGTTTATATTTACCTCGAATTTGAGTATCACCCTCAAAAACATAATTCATGAAATTTTTAACTCGTTTTGGCTTATACCTTTTATTTTTATCGGCCTGCTTTAGGAAGCCAGATAAATGGCGCATGTTTTGGAAGGCTTTTTTCAATGAAATATATAAGATGGGCAACGATTCGTTTCCTATTGTTGGCATCATTTCAATCTTTATTGGGGCGGTTACGGTAATTCAATTTGGTAGTCAATTACAAGGCAGCTTAGTGCCAATGACTATCTTAGGAAGAATTGTGCGAGATGCCAATATTTTGGAGTTTTCGCCTACCATTGTGGCATTGGTAATGGCTGGTAAAATAGGTTCAAACATAGCCTCCGAAATTGGCACCATGAAGGTAAGTGAGCAAATTGATGCCTTAGAAATAATGGGTGTAAATGCCGCAAGTTATGTTGCCTTGCCTAAAATATTGGCCTCTTTATTTGCTATCCCGGCTTTGGTTATTTGCAGTATGTTTCTCTCCAATATTGGTGGTGCCATTTCTTGTTTTTTCTCAGAAATGGTTACGGTAGATACCTATATACAGGGTTTGCGAATGGATTTTAATGGTTTTTTTGTTACCCACGCCTTAACAAAGGCATTTGTATCTTCCTTTCTCATTTCAACTATTTCTGCCTACAATGGCTATAGAACGGAGGGTGGAGCTTTGGAGGTAGGCGCAGCAAGCACTAAGGCTGTGGTTCAAAGTTGCTTGGCAATTATTTTCTTCGATTATATTCTCACCCAATTGATGCTTTACTAATGATTGTTTTAAAAAATATAACTAAATCGTTTGATGGCAGACCAGTGCTAAAAGAAGTAAGTGCTAACTTTGAAAAGGGTAAATGCAGTTTTGTTATTGGTGCAAGTGGCGGTGGAAAAAGTGTGTTGATGAAATCAATGGTAGGTTTAATTACACCAGATAGTGGGGTAATTGATTTTGATGGACGTGATTTTTTGCGATTAGAATATTCTGAAAAGAAAGAATTAAGACAAGAAATAGGTATGTTGTTTCAAGGTGGGGCACTATTTGATTCATTGAGTGTGGAAGACAATGTGGCTTTTCCCTTGCAAATGTTTACCGAAAAAAGTAAGTCGGAAATACAAGAACGAGTAAATTTTTGTTTAAATAGAGTAAAATTAGATAAAGTAAACAAGCTATTTCCATCTAACATAAGTGGAGGCATGAAAAAGCGTGTTGGAATAGCTAGAGCCATTGCTATGAATCCAAAATACTTATTTTGTGACGAACCTAATAGTGGTTTAGATCCTCTAACATCTCGTGTTATTGATGAATTGATTGTTGAGATTACGGAAGAGTATAACATTACAACCATTATTAATTCTCACGACATAAAAAGTGTATTTGATATGGGTGATCACATTGTTTTTATCTATCAAGGACAGCAATTGTGGGAGGGTAATAAAGCAGCATTAGGCAATTCTGGTGTGGCAGAATTGGAGGCATTTATTGCCGCAAGTAAATTTTAATTCGTTGTGTATTTTATCAAATTAAAACTCATGAAAAAACTATTTTTTATCATTGGATTGTTGCTTGTTTTATGCAGTTGTAGTGAAAATAAATCCACAGGAAATGCCGTGGCTTTAGATCCAGGTGTTCACAAAGTAATAGCCTTAGAAAGCCTCAATACCTCAGAATATATCTATGTAAAAGTAAGTGGAAATGGGGTTGAGAAATGGATTGCCGGCCCTTTAGCTGAAATAAAAATTGGAGGTGAATATTATTATGGCAATGAAATGCCAATTGCCAACTTTGTGAGTAAAAAATTAAATAAAACCTTTGATATGATTTATTTTGTTGAAAGTATTTCTGCTGAACCACCTGTATTAAAAAATTCAAATTCTGGTGGTCAAAATATGAATCCACAATCGATGCCTCAAGGCCAGCAAATGAGTGATGAAGATGCCTCAACCCACGCGGGGAGTGTAGCTGCGAAAACTGAAAAGATAGCTATTGAGGTTAAACCAGCAAAAGGTGGTATTACCATTGCTGAATTAATTGCCAATAAGGAAAAATACAATGGCAGGAAAGTAGTCATAAAAGGAAAAGTTACTAAGTTTAATGCTGATGTAATGGATAGGAATTGGATTCACATTCAAGATGGAACTGAAACAAATGGGAAGTTTGATTTAACTATTACTTCAAAGGATTTGGTGAATGTAGGTGATGTGGTATCCTTTGAAGGAAAAGTTGCAATTAATAAAGATTTTGGTGCAGGTTACGTTTACGAAATTTTGCTTGAACAGGCAGTAAAACTTAACTAGAATATTATAAAATATTAGTATCAAATTCTGGTTATTTTAGTGTAATTTTATAAAAAAATAGTAATAATTTTAGCTTTTAATTGAGCCAAAAAAAATCCACCTTTGATATATAAATAATGCTCCTTGGGAGCAATTTAGAAGATTGTAAAATTAAACAAATTCAAAAATGTATAGATCCATAATACCCAAACAATTAAATTATGAAAATTAAATCTATAAGCCTTCTTGTTTTTTTTGTATTGTCGTTGGTATTAGTTTCTTGCTCTCATTATGATCAATTGAAAGCTGATTTGAAAGAGAGTGCGAGAGGAGATGACGAAAGCCACAATACAGGTCAAAATTGTATGTCGTGCCACAACATTAGTGGCTCGGAAGCAGCTAATGAAGGTGGGTGGTGGACCCTTGCTGGATCTGTTTATGCAAGTGGAAATAACCCTCAAAAAAACGCAACAATTGAGTTGTGGGAAAAGCCGAATAGGCAAGGTAAGTTGATCAAGAGATTGGCGTCTGATGATAAGGGTAATTTTTATACCAATGATATCATAAATTTGGGATCTGGTGCTTATCCAGTTGTAATGGTTGGGTCAAACAGTAAAGCAATGAATCAAGCTTTTAAGGGTGGAAGTTGCAATAGTTGCCATGGTGTTACTACTAACGCCCTATTAATAAATTAAAAAAATATGTTGAAGAAATTTGGAGTTATATTGGTAACAATGGTTACTATTTCATCCTGCTATTACGACAAAGAGGAGCAGTTGTATCCAAGCAGTTTTATAAATGTGCCTGATACTGCTACTTATTATTATGCAAAGGATATACAGCCAATAATAAGTGGAAGTTGCGCCATATCTGGATGCCACGTGGCTGGTACAGGGAGAGTTGATTTATCTACCTACACAGGTGTTAAAAACAATGTAGCTGCAGTAAACGATAGGGCAGTAGTTATAAAGGATATGCCAGCAAGCGGTCCATTGAGCCCTGCTGATATTAATAAACTTAAAAACTGGATTGAAGCTGGAGCCTTAAATAACTAAACCTATGAAAAAAATACTACTATTGTTTATTGGGTTAGGTATACTTTTATCAGCCAAGGCACAAGATGATTTAATGAATATGTTAAACAGTGAGTCTTCTAACAAGCCAGTACCTGTTTTTGCTACATTTAAATCTACTAGAGTTATTACTGGTCAAAGTATTGAACATGTTGCGGCTAAACATTTAAATTTTGTTATTTTACACCGTTTTGGCGAGGTTAATAAAGGAGCTTACGAGTTATGGGGATTGGATATGGCCAATATGCGCTTGGTCTTTGATTATGGCATTACCGATAGAATTCAAGTTGGATTTGCCCGCAGTTCTATGAATAAAACCTATGATGGTAACCTCAAGATTAAATTGTTGAAGCAAAGTAAAGGAAAAGGTGGATCGCCAATTAGTTTAAGTTATTATGGCAATGTGGCTATAAATTCGATGAAATGGCAAGATACCTCTAGGCAAAATTATTTCACTTCAAGGATGTCTTATTTTAATCAAATTATTATTGCTCGTAAGTTTGGAGATAAGTTGAGTTTACAAATTACACCCACCGTTGTTCATCAGAATTTGGTAAAATATACCAGCGATTTAAATACTACATATGCTTTAGGACTTGGTGGCAGTATTAAACTTAACCGTAGCTTTAGGTTTAATTTTGAGTATTATCCAAGGTTAACTGGGAGGGATATGTTGAGTGCTTCAGGAAGTAAATTGTATGATTATTTAGCCTTGGGAGTAGATATTGAAACAGGCGGACATGTTTTTCAAATAATGGTTTGTAATGGTTTAGGCATGTTAGAACAGCAAATGGTAAGAGAAACAACTACCCAATGGTCAAATGCAGGCGTGCGTTTAGGATTTAATATAAACCGAACATTCTCTATGGGACATCATGAAGGATCTAAATAGTAATTTTTTATAAGTCAATTTTTGAAAATTATGGTACAATAATTGAACTTAAAATGAAATCAATAAATAAAATGAAAAGAAAAATATTATTTGCATCAATTGCCTTGTTGAGTGCAGTTGTTTGTCAGGCTCAATTATTTTCAACTACCACCGGAAAGGTGAGTTTTTTCTCTAAAACTCCCTTTGAAAATATTGAAGCCGAATCAAAAACAGTGCTATCTGTTATGAATGTAACTACCAACGAGATTGCAATTATGATTACTAATACTTCATTTAGCTTTCCAAATAAATTAATGGAAGAGCATTTTAATGAAAAATATGTAGAGAGTGAAAAGTTCCCTAAAAGTAGTTTCAAAGGAAAAATAAATGAAGCAGTAGATTTGAGTAAGGATGGAGAGTATAAGGTTACGGTGACAGGAAAGTTAAACATCCATGGTATGGAGCAGGATAGAACAATAATAGGCGCCATTATTGTTAAGGGTGGAATGATTGAAATGACTGCTAATTTTAAAGTTAAGAATGTGGATCATAAAATTGAAATCCCAACTATAATTACAGCCAAAATTTCAGAAGAAATTGACGTAATGGTGGATTTGAAATTGGCACCAAAGAAATAAAATATATTAACCAATAAAAAAGGCCATGCATCAATGCGTGGCCTTTTTTATTATAATCAATTTGTATTTAGTGAAATGATGAAATCCTAAATGCGATTTTGCTATTCGTCGCCAGCTTTAGATTTGAAAATTTCACCACCAATTGATTTTGCTCTAATTAAGCCTTCAATTTCATTGCTCAATTCTGGGTTGTCGGTTAATAGTTGTTTAACTGCATCTCTACCTTGACCTAATTTGGTTTCATTATAGCTGAACCAAGAACCAGATTTTTTAATGATTTCCATGTCAACTCCTAAATCGATGATTTCACCCAATTTAGAAATACCTTCGCCATAGATGATATCAAATTCAACGGTGCGGAAAGGAGGGGCAACCTTGTTTTTGGCAACTTTCACTTTGGTCCTATTTCCAACAATTTCCAAACCATCTTTGATTTGGCCAATTCTTCTGATATCTAATCGAACCGAAGCATAGAATTTTAATGCATTACCCCCGGTTGTGGTTTCTGGACTTCCAAACATTACGCCTATTTTATCACGGAGTTGGTTGATGAATATACAGATACAACCAGTTTTATTGATGGTACCAGTAAGCTTTCTTAAAGCCTGACTCATTAACCTGGCTTGTAAGCCCATTTTGCTTTCGCCCATATCACCTTCTAATTCGGCTTTTGGCACCAATGCGGCAACTGAGTCGATAACGATGATGTCTATAGCACCCGAGCGAATCAAAGCATCAGCAATTTCTAATGCTTGCTCCCCGTCATCAGGCTGTGAAATGATTAGGTTTTCAATGTCTATACCTAGTCTCTCCGCATAGTTTCTATCGAAAGCGTGCTCTGCATCAATAAAGGCAGCAATACCACCTTTTTTTTGCGACTCTGCAATGGCATGCATTGATAGGGTAGTTTTACCAGATGATTCTGGACCATATATTTCAATCACCCTGCCAGTTGGCAAGCCACCAATACCTAATGCAATGTCTAATGACAAAGACCCAGTGGATAATGCTTCTATGTCATCCACTTTTTGGTCGCTCATTTTCATGACCGTACCTTTTCCATATGCCTTATCTAACTTATCAATTGTAAGTTGAAGGGCCTTTAATTTTTCTTTTACGTCTGCGCTGCTCATATATTTATCGTTTTTGTTGATCCAAAATTAAGGGTAATCATTGGGTTTTAAGTGCCTTCTGTCTGAATACTATCCACAAGTTTTACCATATGTAAGGCAAAGATAAGTAAATACTTACAAAAAAATGTATTTTTTTTTATCCAAAAAATGTTAATATTATTAACAAAATAGGGTAGGCCCAACATAGCTGCAAGGCCTTTCCTATTATCACCCACTCAAGCCTATGAAGCTTTCTTTTCTTTAGGGCCAACCATCAATATGTCTGAAACAACAATTTCTGTGACATATCTTTTTTGACCAGATTTATCTACATAGTTTCTATTGGAGATTTTACCTTCAATGCAGATTTCTTTTCCTTTTTCTAGGTATTTTTCTGCAATATCGGCCTGTTTTCCCCAAGCTACTAGGTTGTGCCACATGGTTTCGCTCACCTTTTCGCCATTGGTGTCTATGTATGAATCATTTGTTGCTAAGGGAAAATTGGCGACTTTTTTCCCGGTGGTAGTGGTGCGTAATTCTGGGGCTTGGCCTAAATGGCCCATTAGCCTTACGCTGTTTCTTAAGTTTGACATTTTTTTAATTTTTAAAAGTTTAACAATGTTTCGTCTGGCCAGACATGCTTTAATACGCGGATTATTTTTTTATGCGTTTAAAAGCAAAACAAAGTTGCATGAATTAAAATGGATAGTCGGATGCTATCCGATTATATCCGGATAAATATTTTGCCACTAAGGAGTAATAATTTTTTGCCACCCTCCGGACGCCGTATCCTTTGGCGAAGGCGGCAAGGCTCAAATAAACAGGGATTTTATTTTTTTATGTTACCTTTTTTGTGATTTTTCGACCCAGAATGGGTCACATGTTTATAGCATTTTATTTCCCTATAAACATACGACCCCGAAGGGGTCGAACCTATAAAAAAACTTGGTGCCTTAGCTATTTGGCGGCAAAAGAGCATAAATTAACCACAGAGATCCGCAGAGAGAAGACACAGCGCTTTCGGAGGGAAATTAAAAAAAAACCTTGGTGGCAATATTTGTTACTTTGTTTCTTTGTGTTTAAACCATCCGGGCGCATAAAAAAAAGCGCCCTGTCTGGGGAGACAAGGCGCTTTGGGAAATAGTTTAAAAAGCTTATTTGCTGATCACAAATTTAATTGTTTTAGAACCATTAGCCGATTCTAAATTACAGAAGTAAATGCCATTCTGTAAATCATGCAAATCAAAAGTGTAATTGATATTGTTTGTAGTAAAGGTTTTGCTCATTAATTCTCTGCCGCTCAAATCAATGATGCTAGCTGTTAAAGGTAAAGTATTGATTCCACTTACTGCAAGCGTTAACTGCTCTTTTGCAGGATTAGGATATACATTGCTCAAAGCAAAGGTTAATTCATTTTCGTTGATACCAACTTTGTTGTAAACAATCACAACACGAGTTACTGAATCTTTGTTACCAGCTAAATCACTTACCAAATAAGTAACTAAATAGCTACCTAATTTAGTGTTGTCAATTCCACTTGTTCTTACAACTTTGCTAGTGATATCGCCATCTTTGTTATCTGCTGCAGAATATCCTGGCTCAACATAAGTTGCATTTAACAACAATGAATCTGGGTTTTTACCGGTTAAAGTAATTACAGGTTTTTGGGTATCAGGTGCACCAGAGAAATCTAAATCGTTGCTATCTCTTGGTTGTAATTTCCAATTGCTAAATGCAAGGATAAAAATACCTTGAGTATATTTCATCATTTGATCTTTAACCAGGTTATTGTTAAAATTATCTGGAAGTCTTGTACTGATATCATCTATTCTTAAACCAGTAGTTTTAGTTTTGTCTTTGTTTACCAAAAACTCACCAAAGTTTGATGGAGCATCTGCATTTACATTTACCACATAAACGCTGTCAAATTTTAATAACTGACCTTCATAACCGCATAGTTCTGGGCGACGTTGTGCGCTGGCAGAAATTGCTGCAATGGTATCAATGTTTAAAGTTCTGAAAGCTGGCATTGCATTGCCACCAGAAATTTTTGTTCCAGCAACATTGTTTAAGCAGGTATTGCCAAAAGTTTCAACCACCTTAAAGTTTGTTAATGAAACTGAATCTCCTGCTCTCCAAGAACCCGTTGCATCACCGTTTGAACGATTGATGATAATAGCACTATTTAATCCAACACCATTTTGAACCGTTATAATATTGGTAGTTCCTTGGGTCATACCAGAAGACGTTACAATACCTCTAATATCAACACCAGATATACTATCATTGTTCCAAATGGTTTGGTTGTTTGGATATGGACTAAATTGTAAATCTTGAATGGTTTTAATACCTGCATCTGAAACTCTGTAGGCATTGAAACTTCCAAAAGTATCAGGTGAATTGGTAAAGAAGTTATTGATATCTGTAGGACGTACAAAATATTTTACAATTGAGCCATCTGCTCTTTTAGGAATAAAACCATACCAAAGTGTAGTGTCATTTGGAGCAGCATTACGAGTCAAATTCACAGTATCAAATACAGTATTGCTATAACCAACTGTATGGAATAATTTTACATTGGAAACTCTAGCAGAACCTTGTTGCACCTTTACCAAAACACCTACAGAATCATTTGAGGTAGCTACAGCTGGTGTTCTTTGACGAGAAGCAATTGTTGGTGGTGTATAGCTGATAGGACCAAGATCATTTGGCATCAATGGCGCAATTACAAAGCGATATTGACCACTAATTGCATTTTCAACAATTACACCACGGATATAACTAATCCTTGTGCCAATTACTGGAGGAGTAAATCTACCTGCAGGTAGCACACTATCAGTGTTTGCATCATTTCTAAACCAACCAGAAAAATCATTGATGTCTATTGCATTTCCATTGTCATCAGAAACGCTCCAAAACCAACGACTACCGCTTAATTGACGAGAAAAAACAGTAACATTTTTTAATTCAACATATGAACCTTCCCATTTTTCACCAGATGCCTTTTTCTGAACTTGCCCAATAGAAGCATTTCCAGTCATCAATGAATCAATCCTTACGGCTGTTGCAGTAACAGTTTTAGGATTTAAGTCTAAAAGTTCTACACCATTTTCCCAATTTACATTAGCCCTAACCATGTTTACTTGGGTTTGGCCTTGACGAGTACCTGCAGGTGCAGTTCCTCTGAATGTTCTGATAACACCAGTAACTCTAACTCTTGTGCCTGGTTTTAAGTTGTCATAAAATTTATTGTCGTTAATCAATTGAGGCAAAGTTCTACCTGAACCTGCTGGTTCGCACATTATTTCAACACCACCCCAAGGTCTGCCAAAAGTATCTACTGATAATACAGTTGCTTTTCTGCTTGTACTCAATCCATACAATCTTGGATCAAACAATACAATACCTTCAAAACGAACAGTATCTGTATAGGTTGCATTTTTAAAACTAGGATTTACATAATCTGTTGAATCATTTGGGAAGGTAGCATTTAGTTTTGCGCCATTCACAAATTGAACAGTATCAATTGGAATAATTGGATAAGGATTCTGAGCATTTGCAATAATTGCAAGCATCAAAACACATAAGCTTAGTAGTATTTTTTTCATATTTTTTAAGTTTGTAAAATCGAGAAACAATAATAGGATTAATTTCAGTTAAATTTTCAATTTGGTGATAAATAACAATTCAATAACTTCCATTATTATATTTTTGGGAATATTTTTAATTTTTAGCATAGATTGTTACAAGGATATGCATGAAATGCCCATATTTGCAAATAAGGATGAATATACATAAGTTAGGTTTCATTATCATTTTGGGGCTCAGTTTGAACCAAGGATTGGCTCAGGTTTCTTCGCAAAGTAGGTTCACCACTACTGGTAGGCTTGGGCTCAGTATTAATAATTATGGCACCTATGGTAGGCCAACCGTAAGAAGCAATACCCAAGGCCCGCCTTCTATGGCATTCCCAAGAGGGAGTGGTGTGGAGCACTTGTTTGAAGCTGGTATTTGGATTGGTGCGTTAGTGGATGGTCAGGTTAGGGTAAGCACAAGCTCCGTTGATGCAAGTTCTGGCTATAGTACTGGTGGCAGCGGGTTTGAATTTACCCAATTAAGTGCCATCAAGGAGCGCTCAAAATTGTCGAGTAGCAGCAGTTATTCAGCATCTGCCATTTCTCACCAAGATTTTATCATGCTACAAACAGATAGTTTTGTTGTCATTCCGGGTACTTCTATTCCAATTGCTGGGCATCAAAATCCACTAGGTGCAGTGATGAAATTAGAAACCTATGCCTGGAATTTTCCTTTTGCAGATTTTTTTGTGATTTGTAATTATGAAATTACCAATACTTCCAAAAATAGATGGGATTCAGTATTCTTAGGTACCTTCAGTGATTTAGTAGTGCGCAATGTAAATGTTACACGTGATGCAGGTACTGCCTTTTTTAACAAAGGTAGAAATGGGGTTGATCCTAAATATTATTCCTTGTTTGCCTATGAAAGTTATGGCGACGATATTGATTTTACTAAATCTTATGGAGCCATTCAGTTTTTAGGTATGGATTGGAGAGGCATGTTTTTTAACCCGCAAAAGCCAGATACCTTTTTAGCTTTGGGTTACCCAGCCCCAAGAATAAATTATAATTTTTGGAATTTTAACTCTATTGCTACTCCTTGGAATACGCCCAGCAACGACCAAGAACGCTATTTAAAATTAGCCAATTCTATAGATTCTACTACCTTGTATGGTGGTGATGGACCAATATTAGGAGCACCAGCCAATTGGTTGCAATTGATTTCTGCCGGGCCAATTGTAAATGTAAATCCTGGCGAAAAATTTAATTTTACTTTTGCCTTTGTATGTGCCAAACAAAAAGAGCCATTGTCTTATTTGCCACCTTCTAGCAATAGCATTGTTAGCACTGCAGCATCTCAAAAGGAATTAACAGATAATTTAAAAAGAACGCGCGCCACTTATGTAGGTGAAGATGTAAATGAAAACGGCGTTTACAAAACCGATTTAGACTTAAATAGCAATGGCAAATTAGATAGGTACATTTTACCAGAGCCTCCAGAATCTCCTTTAACTAAGATAATTTCGAGTGAAGGTAAAATGGAGGTTTATTGGAACAATAAATCGGAATATTCCATAGACCCCATAACTCGTATTAGAGATTTTGAGGGATATAGAATTTACCGCAGCAATGTAGGAGATGATTTGGCCTTGAATTTATTGGATGATGCCAACCTATTGGCACAATGGGATTCTGCCGGCAATGCCGTTGGTTATAACAATGGTTTTGATTTAATTAAATTGGATCAGCCCAAAGTTTTTGAAGGAGATACAACTAAATATTATTACAAATATACCTTAGATAATTTGTCGAATGGTTGGCAATATTTAGTATTGGTTACAGCCTTTGATAAGGGAGATAAAAACTTGGGTATTCCTTCTTTAGAATCTTCATTCACTGAAAATGAAATGAGAGGATTTGCAGGAACCAACGTAAATGATTTAACTGGCGAAAATGATAAGAAAATTGGCGTGTATCCTAATCCCTACAATACTTCTGCTGCATGGGATGGCGCTACCTCGAGAACAAAGAAATTGTATTTTTATAATTTGCCTTCGCAATGTGATATTCATATTTATACAAGTAGTGGAGATTTAATTGCTACCATGAATCACAATTCAGATACCTATAAAGGCGAAGGAATAGGATGGAGCAACAATTACGGTAACATTGCAAAAACTGCTATGAGTGGTGGTGAGCATGCTTGGGATATTTTGAGCGATTCGAAAACAGAATTAACCACTGGTGTTTATTTATTTACTGTAAAAGATAAGAAAAGTGGCGAGGTGCAGAGCGGCAGTTTTGCTGTCATAAAATAGTTTCAGAATGGTTTCTCTGAATTTTCCATTGTACATTTTTAGGTTGAGTAAATTGGATCAAACCGAATTTATTTTTGACCCAATTAGAAAGAAAAATATTGTGTTAACGCCCGAAGAGTGGGTTAGACAGCACGTGATTGCTTTTTTGGTTCAAACCCAAAAATACCCAATGAGTTTAATTGCTGTAGAGCGTATGATTACCTTTAATCAGTTAAAAAAGCGCTTTGATGTATTGGTCTATAATAAAAGTGGTAAGCCCGAAATTTTAATTGAATGCAAAGCTCCCGAGGTTAAATTGAGCAGTGAAACTTTGTTTCAAATTGCAACTTATAACATGATTTTTAAAGTGCCGTATTTGTTTGTTTCAAATGGCATGAAACATCTTTTGTTTCAATTAAACGAAGAAGGAAAGTATATTTCTATTGAACAGTTTCCTGTTATTTAATTACATCATTATTCCTGCTAAAGTAGCACCTAGATAAGAAGCAAGCGTTCCGCAAATGAGTGCTTTAAATCCAAGTTTTGCTAGGTCGGCTCGCCTACTTGGCGCCAATTCTCCAATGCCGCCAACTTGAATGGCTATAGAGCTGAAGTTTGCAAAACCACACAAGGCAAAACTGGCAATCATAATAGATTTGGGTGCAAGATTTTGTGCTGCAATCATGGGTGATAATTTAGAATAAGCAACAAATTCATTGATCACCATTTTGGTTCCCATTAAAGAGCCAACCACATGTATATCTTGAGAAGGAACGCCCATGGTCCAAGCAAAAACAGAAAACACACTGCCAAATATTTGATCCAAACTCAGGTGTGCAAGATCAATTGACATGAATGCAAGTGATAATCCTTGAGCCGCTAAAACACTGCCAAATTTACCAAGTACCACATCCACCAAAGCAATTAAAGCTATGAAACCTATTAGCATAGCAATTACATTCAATGATATTTTTAAACCATCTGATGCACCATGAGAAATGGCATCTAATAAATTTGCATGAACCTTTTTTACTTCTAATTTGATAGCTCCTTTTGTAGGTGATTCTTCGGTTTCGGGCCAAACAATTTTTGATATAACCAATGCGCCTGGAGCAGCCATAATACTGGCAGCTAAGAGATAGGGAGCAGGCACACCCATAGAAATATAAACGGCCATTACGCCTCCTGCTATTGTTGCCATACTGCCACTCATACTTGCCAATAATTCACTCATGGTCATGGTAGAGATATAGGGCTTAATCATTATTTGTGCCTCAACCTGACCAACAAAAGTGCTAGCAACATTTGAGAGTGCTTCGCTGCCACTAACACGCATCAGGCGGTGAACAATTTTTGCAATAAAAGAAACCACCAATTGCATTAAGCCAACATGATAGGCCATGCTTACCAATACCGCCACAAATATGATGGTTGGCATAATTTTGAACATGAACAAAAAGCTGTATTGATCGCCAAAAATTGGTCGCAACAAATCTGGTTTTATAAGTCCACCAAAAACAAACTCACCACCTTTATCGGCAAGCATTAACAAACCTTCAATTTTTTTTCCAACATAAGCAAATAGGTCTGAGCCAATTTGTGTTTTTAAAATAAAAAGTGCTAATAATAATTGAATACCAAGTCCACTGAAAACTAACCGGTAATTGATGGCTTTCCTATTATTTGAAAGCAAGAAGGCTATTCCAAGGATAAGGAAAATGCCTAATAATCCGGTGTATTTTTCCATAGTTATTTTTCTCTTCTTTGTATTTCATC